>JAKCDN010000033.1 GCA_021841795.1 Acidobacteriota bacterium
CATGTCTTCCCTAAGGGAAGACATGAGAAAACCTCGTCGGGAAGAGCTTGAGTCCATCCGGCATCACCGTCGAGCTTTCCCGCCCGCAAGCGTGCAGACATAGACATCTGCTTTTGAGTGTCGATTTCCGCAAGACATCACGAAGAAATTTTGAGACGCGACAGCAGGCCTCCTGCACGGCTCTTGTGTGTCATTGCGCCGCCAGGGCTATCGTGGCGCTTTGCAAGATGCTCTCGATCCCGAGTCAGACGTAGCGGTGACAGCCAAAGCGCTGTTGCCGGCCGGCGCACCGCCTCCGGACGAGTGTGCGGCAGAGTTTCCACCGCACACTGCGGCCATGCCGGTGTGACCGAACAGCAATGCGAAACATTGCGGCGCCGGCAGGCGTTTCCTATTGCGGAAGAAGAGCTGCGCGAAGGCTGGCGTGATGCCGCCGGCCGCGAAGGGGCATGCCATCCTGATGGACAGGAAAATTCAGCAATTCATTGATTTTCAGAGATGTCTTATACGGGATTGAACTTCCACGATGTCGTTGGAAGCTGTACTGGCGGAGAGGGAGGGATTCGAACCCCCGATAGCCTTTCGACTATGCCTGATTTCGAGTCAGGTGCATTCAACCGGGCTCTGCCACCTCTCCGCGTTTTAAACTACTTTCTTTCTTTTACTTACAGAACGATCCAGCGCCGTCTTCTATGTCCGCAAACGACCGGTGTCCGCTTGGGCGTCCCTTCCATTTTCTGGCTTCACCCGACCATCCACGGCTGAAGCCTGATGCTGGGGAGCGAGATGGGAGTAGCGCATGACTACTTGCAGCGTTCTGTGCCCGAGCAGCCCCGCGACAGTGCGCAAGTCCAACCCGGCCATAACAAGTTTACTGGCAAAGGTATGACGGTTGCAATGCCGCGTATCGTCCGCGCCAGGGCGATCCCGTTTGCAACCGAGTTGAAGCTGTGTTGGCTCTTCTGCAAGGCGTTTTCCGGCATAAAGTTCCCACCCGGAGCATTTCATGGTGAGCAAATCGGCGCTGGAGCAGTTTGGCTTGAGTTGGAAGGGTCTTTGAAGATCCGCGTGATGGCAGGGGTACCGGTCCTGGCAAAACCAGCCGGCGGCTATGAATTGGCGAATGCGGTTGATTGCGGACAAAATTTCGCCCCCGAAGGAAATCGTCGCTTCGGAGGCGCTTGTCTAGCATAGGAAACAAGATAAAGACGGGGACCAGTAGCCGGCACTGGAGGTCGGTAGCGCGCGGCTACTGGTGATCCCTGCACTAAACGAGACTAGCCGCGGCTTCCCCTTTCCACTGCTGCCTCGTGTCGCCCGGCTCAAGAAGGACTTTCTTGCTCGCCCTCCGAACCATGTTGACAATCGAAGTGTCGCCGAATCTTAACCTCGGTGCCGTGACGGCCATCACACGAGTTGAGCGACTCCGCACCCGAAAGGCCTACGGTCCGGGGGCAGGATCGGGGGAATGACCTGCCCCGGGCAGTCTTCTGCGCGGAATTGCCCCCTGCCCGCGCGACGATTGACAAAGCCGGCCAAGCATCTGAAAATCGGAGATTCGGTTCACATCAGAGGATAGATTTCCATGGCAGCTTTGCTGAAGACCGATCTGGGCCCGATACCGCTGCTGGGCCGGGGCAAGGTCCGCGATTTGTACGCAGTGGACGGAGCGCTCCTGCTGGTAGCCACGGACCGCATCTCGGCCTTCGATCACGTGCTGGCGACAGGAATCCCGGACAAAGGCAAGATCCTGACGCAGATCTCGCTGTTCTGGTTCGACCTGTTGAAGGAATTGGTTCCCAATCATCTCATTACAGCCGATGTGGAGGAGTTTCCCGCCGCGCTCAGGCCATACAGCAGCCAGTTGCAGGGCCGGTCGATGCTGGTCCAGCAGGCCGCGATGTTTCCTGTGGAATGCGTAGCGCGGGGCTACCTGGCCGGCTCGGGATGGAAGGAGTACCGGAGCCACGGAACAGTGTGCGGAATCCCGCTTCCCGGCGGGCTTGAGGACGGATCGCGGCTGCCGGAGCCGATCTTTACCCCGGCAACCAAGAGTCAGGACGGGGCGCACGACGAGAACATTGCCTTCGATGCGGTCGAGAGACAGATCGGCGCGGCAGAGGCAGCGGAACTGCGCCGGCTGACCCTGGCAATCTACCGCAAAGCCGCGGCCCACGCCGAAGCCTGCGGCCTGATCCTGGCGGACACAAAATTTGAGTTTGGTAAAACCGCGCAAGGGATTATCCTTGCCGATGAAGTGCTGACGCCTGACTCCTCGCGATTCTGGGATCAAGGGGCCTGGAAGCCGGGCGGAGCGCAACCCTCGTTTGACAAACAATTCGTACGTGACTACCTGGAAGAGATCCACTGGAACAAGCAGGCGCCGGCGCCGGGTTTGCCGGACGCGGTAGTTGAACGCACGCGGGCCAAGTATCTTGAAGCCTTCCGGCGTTTGACCGGGCGGGAGCTTGCGGCATAGCGCCGGTTGGTTTGCCAAGGGACCAGGCGTTGCCGTGAGAAAACGCGGAGTTCCGTATGGAATGGGTAGACTGGATCATCCTCGCGGTGCTGGCAGCATCGATCATTGGAGGCATGGCGCAGGGGCTGTTCCGCACAGTCTTTTCGCTTGCAGGATTAGTGCTGGGCACTGCGCTGGCCAGCTGGAACTACGCGCGTCTGGCACGAGCATTTCTCCCCATCGTGCACTTTGAAGCGGTGGCAAACGCCATCGGATTTGTCCTGATCGCGATCATGGTGATGTTTGTCGCCAACCTGATCGGGCTGATCCTGAAGAAGACCTTTCGCGGGATGGGACTCGGCTGCATTGACGTAACCGGCGGCGCAGTTGTGGGCTTTATGCAGGGCACCCTGCTGGTGACGATCTCGATTCTCGTGACTGTGGCCTTCTTCCCCGGAACCGCGTGGCTCACACAGGCCAAACTGCCGCGCGCGTTTTTTGGAGCCTGCCATCTGAGCACGCATCTGAGCCCCGATGAGCTATCGGGCCGCGTCCTGGATGGGTTAAAGGCTCTGGAGCGGGAGTCGCCGAAATGGCTTCACGAAAAAAATGGGGGTTCGTGAGAAATTCGACCGCGCGGCTTACCGCAGGCAGTTAAACTAATTGAGCAGATCGAGCAAGAGGACATCGTGAAAAGAGAACTGGACAACCTGGTGACGCAAATGCACTCGACCGGCATGCGCTACGAAGAGGCGGTACGGGAGTTCAAAAAACAATACCTGCGTGAGGTTCTGGTGGCGCACCGGGGCAACCAGTGCAAGGCTGCCGACGAGTTGGGCATGCACCGCAACACGTTAAGCCGCACCATGACGGATCTGGGACTGGACCTGGCCGAAGTTCGCACCGGGCTCAAGCGTCCGCCGCGCAGCGAACGTCCTGTATTTAGAGTCTATCGCCAGGGTTCGCGCCAGGGCTGAAGACGCGCCCCCGACAATGCAAACCATCTCCGAGAATCCTGCAGCCCGCATCCACATTGAGCCGGGCTTTGCCTGGGACGGGCAGGACGCCTACCTGTTCGACATCGATGGCACCCTGCTGCGCAACCGCGACCGCGTGCACTTTGAATCCTTTGCCTCCAGTGTGCAGCGGGTGACCGGATTCGAGATTACACTGGGCGGCATTCTGCTGCACGGCAACACGGATACCGCCATCCTGCGTGAGGCCTGCCGCCAGGCAAAAATGCCCGCCGGCGTTCTGGAACAATGCCTGGATGCCATTCTGGAGGCGATGCGCAACAGCGTTGCCGAGCGGCGTCAGGAGCTGGACCCGCTGCTGCTGCCGGGAGTGGAAGACGTATTGCGGCATCTGGCGCAGAAGGGCGCCTTGCTGGGCGTCGCCTCCGGCAATCTGGAGGCCATCGGCTGGATCAAGATCGAGAGGGCCGGCCTGCGTGAATGGTTTCGTTTTGGCGGCTTCAGCGACCACTTTCCCATTCGCGGGGAGCTCATTGCTCATGCGGCATGGAAGGCGCGCGAGCTGGCAGGCCCCCAGGGAACTTCCGAAGCCACAGTTTGCGTGGTTGGCGACACGCCACGCGACATCGAGGCCGCGCACGCCAATCTTCTCCCAGTGATCGCCGTGGCCACGGGCCGCTGCAGCTTCGATGAGCTGCTGAAGTTGAGGCCGGAGGCCTGCGTCTCTTCGCTGGCCGATCTCCTGGCAATGGGCAAAGGCAGGCCATGATGCTGAGGCCCAGTCCGGTACGCGGGAGGTGGCGCGCGCTCAACAGCTCGCCAGCGCTGCCGTGCATAGCGGGGCTGGCCCTGGCTCTCGCAGCGGCAGGAGGACACAGTCAGTCGACAAGCCCCGCCGCATCGGCGAACCAGGCTCCTGCTGCTCCGGCGGCCCAGGCTGCCTCAGCCCAGGCGGCATCCGTGCCCGGCAGCGCAGTCGCCGGCACAACGCCAAGCCCCCGCGCGCGCGACCGCAGAAAAGCCGCGAAACTCTACCTGACGGCCAGTAAACTGTTCCTCGGCAGCCAGTTCAAAGCGGCGATGGAGGACTTCGAGCAGGCATCAACGCTGGATCCCACAAATGCCGATTACCGGCTGGCAGCCGGCGTAGCGCGCTCTCATGCGGTAACCGCGTTGATTCAGGAGGCGGCGAAAGACCGCATCCTGGGCCATGACGGCGCCTCGCGCGCTGCCCTCGAACGAGCCCAGGCTCTGGACCCCAAAAATGTTGAAGTCTTGCAGCATCTGGACCAGCTGGCCGACGAAGCCGCGCACAACCAGCCACGACCGCTGTATGAAAGAAGCGACAGCTCGCTGGCTGGCCCGGTGCAACTTGAGCCGACCCCGGGATTGCGCAGCTTCCACCTGCATGAAGACCGGATTCGTGTGCTTTCTGAAGTTCTCAAGGCTTATGGAATCACCGCGCTCCTCGATACGAGTGTGCGGCCGCTCATGACCCGCTTCGATGTGGATGATGTGAGCTTTCCGCGAGCCGTAGAGGTGCTGGGCCTGGCGACAGGCACGTTTGTTGTGCCTCTCGACGCGCACCGCGTGCTGGTGGCGGAAGACACCACCGCCAACCGGCGCCAGTTTCTGCGCCAGGGCGTGGAGACTGTTTACATGAACGGTCTGAGCGACGACGAACTGAACGAAGCTGTCACCGTGGCAAAGAATATCTTTATGGTTTCGCAGGCCACGCTCTCGTCAACCAGCCGGGCCATTACGCTGCGCGCTCCGGAGCGGACGCTCGAGGCCTTCAATTCCACCATGAAGAGTTTGATGGATGGACGCAGTGAGGTGCTGCTGGACGTGCGCCTCATTCAAGTGGCGCACACCAGCGACACCAATACCGGCGTTCAGTTGCCGCAGAGCTTCACCGCTTTCAATGTCTACGCCGAAGAGCAGTCGATCCTGAGTTCGAATGCGAGCCTTGTGCAGCAGATCATCTCCTCAGGATTGGCGTCGCCGAACGATCCGCTGGCGATTCTGGGCATTCTGATCGCATCGGGGCAGGTCTCGAGCTCCCTGCTTTCAAGCGGGTTTGCCCTGTTCGGCGGAGGTCTGACGCAGTCCGCGCTGGAGCTGGGCACAACCAATGTCAACCTCAACCTGAACACCACGGATTCGCGGGAACTCGACGAGATCCAGCTTCGTCTCGAAGACGGAGAAAAGGGTGAGCTCAAGCTGGGAGAAAAGTATCCCATTCAGACATCCAGTTATTCGAGCCTTTCGGGCTCCGCCGGCAACATTCCGGGGTTGACCGGCGCGGGCACCTCCAGCAGCCTCAGTTCCCTGCTCTCTTCACTCGCGAGTACGGTACCCAACATCCCCATGGTGCAGTACCAGGATCTTGGGCTAACCCTGGCGGTAACGCCCAAGGCGCTGCGCAACGACGATATAGCGCTGAACATCGATATGCAGCTTGACGCACTGTCCGGGACATCGATCGACGGCGACCCCGTATTAAACAATCGCGCCTACAGCGGCGTCGTCACATTGAAAGAGGGAGAAGCCACGGTCGTGGCCACGGAGATGGACAGGTCCCAGAGCCTGGCCATCAGCGGCACACCGGGGCTGAGCGAGATTCCCGGGCTGAACGACATGACCGGCAGAGACCTGCAGCAGAACTACGCCACGCTGGTGATCGTCATGACTCCCCACCTGGTGCGCGGTCCGCAGGCCGCCGGACACACGGCGATGATGCGGGTCGAGAAAGTGGCTGCGGAGTAGGGCCCGTTGTGCGAGGGCGCGAATGCCGTCCGCCACATGCTCCCGGCCGAAGAATGGCAGAACAGCCACGGACTGCCATCGCAATCATCCACGTCGATCCGGGACTTGCGATCGCGTCCATGGCCACGCGCAGGCGGGCCTGTGCGTCTACTGCCCGCACCCGGTCCACTCCCGCGATGGTGATTTGATTGAACGTACGGGGATGTTCTTCCGCCGCTCCTGCTCCTGCCGCTGAGACCTGCAACGCGAACCGCTGCCTCATGGGATCGGCGCCGCCTAATGTCCCATGTACACCTTGCGCATCTGCAGGAACGGATGCTCCAACAGGCAGAATGTCACGAAGGAAACGGCGCCCGACATGACCACAACCAACGCAACCGCGGCCAGATTGCCGACAATGGGATTCGCCAGGAGGAATGGAGCATGATGAGATAGCGCCCCAATCCAGCGCGCCACCACCGGGCACATGTATTCGTGGTTCAGATACATGCCAAAGGAAAGCCTGGAGATCCAGTAGAAGATCTTGCCATTAAAGACTTTCAGCTCCCGCTGCAACCCCAGCCACGCCAGACTGCCAAACAGCAGAGCAAGCGCAAAGAAGCCGAAGACTCCGCCCTGCGCCGCATAGAGCACCGCCGCAATGCCCAGACTGTATGCCGCCAGCAGCCAGGGCGAAGCAAACCGGCTACCGGGCTTGTCGCTCGCAGCCCAGTAGTTCGCAATCAGCAGCCCCATGATGAGCCCGTCGCAATGCGTGATCGACGGATAGTAGAGAGTGGCAAAAGCCGCCGGGCTATGTACAAAAAAGTGGCCCGTCTCGGCCACCCACAAAACTCCGCGCAGCACCGGAACAGTAAGCAGTGCAGCCCATAACCACTTCCGGCAATCACGCAGGTGGTGAATCCGCCCCGCCAGCAGATACAGGGCGACCGGAACCACTATGTAGAACTGTTCCTCGGTACACAGAGACCAGCTCCCCATCACGATTCCGTGGTTCACGTAGTTGGTGAGGAAGACGACATCGGTCCAGCCGAACTGTCTTGTCGTCAGCCCGTAGCCCGCGCACAGAAAGTAAAAGAACACCACCAGGAAGGTGAAAAAATAAAGCGGCCAGATGCGAAATCCGCGGCGCAAAATGAAGCGGCCGACGCAAATCTGCCCGGTGCGTCGAATCTCCTTCCACAGTTGGCCGCCGATGAAGAAACCGCTGAGAATGAAGAACAGGTCAACGCCGATCCATCCGTTGCGTACAAGCAGAAAGTGCGCATAACGGTTGGAGCCGTATGCATCCTCAAAGCGCGCGCTCATGTGCCCGTTCACGACCAGCAGAATGGCGAGCGAGCGCAGTCCGTCGAGATACGGAATCTGCGCCTCCGGCGCGCGCGCCAGATCGCGGATCGCCGAGCGGATCCAGTTGCCCCATGCCATGCGCCGCGCTTCTGCCATATCCTCCCGAAGCCTCGCCAACGGGCGTGCTGCGCCTGCTTACAACCTCGCACCCCGCCACCGGGTGCGCTTACGAACTCCTGCCCGCCGGCCTTCCCGCTAACCCGGCAGCCATAGGCCATACGGCCGGGCGCAGGCATCGGGATGCTTCTGCCGTGGACAGGCATTGCATCACTTCAACAAACAGCCGCCATCCCGCAATCACGCGCGATCGAAACGAAGCTGCACATCGTCGGAATATTGACTTCCTGGTTTCTTGGCGGCAGTGCGAACGCGAAGAAATCGGAGCCTGTGGGGATCTGCGGGGAAGCCGATCATACGGTTGTGCACCCCATCCCGTTCATGCCGGGATGGGGTAAGGTTTAACTGTAAGCGCCTTACTGCAGCGCAACGCCGTCGAGCTTGGCCTGATAAGTAACGATAGTCTTGAGCATGTCGTAAGGAATGTTGGCTGGAACCTCACGTCCGTTGATAACCAGAGTGGGTGTGGAGTTAATGCCGAGATCGGTAGCCAGCTTCACTGAGGCATCGATATTGGCTTTGATTGCCGGCGTTGCCGCACAGGCAGATACCTTGGCCGTGTCGAGTCCCGCCTTGACCACGGCGCTATTGAGCGTCAGCGTGGCGCCGTCAGCGGTAGCAAGCCCTTCCTGTCCGTCAAAGACCGCCGAAGCAAACTGGAAAAAGGCGGTGCTGCCGCCAAGCTTGTTGACACAGAGGCCATACTCGGCAGCCCTGACCGCCTCAGGGTGGATGGCAGCCAGCGGAAAGAGCTGGAAGACGATCCGCGCCTTGGGAAAGTCGGTAACGAGCTTATCCATATTGGCCTGGGCCTCTTTGCAATGAGGGCACTCGAAGTCAGCGAACTCCACAATCTCCAGATCCTTCGACGCAGTGCCGCGATAGGGTCCATCGGCTCCCGTCTGGGCCAACTGACGGAAGGCGGCAAAGGGATGATCGCCAAAACTCATAATGCTGTCGTTGGTGATAATGTGCGTGCCGTCGGGCATAACGAAGAAGGAGAAGGCAGCGGGCCGCTGCTTGCCCGTCTTGTCGCCTACAAAAACAACCACCTTGCTGACACCCTCAATCGGGGTCGTGAGAATGGCTTCCACCTGCCATACGCGGTTCTCGTCATAGCCCCAGTTGGACGTAAGGAAATTATTGACGGTTTCCTTCGTAGGCGCGGCGGCCGTGAAGTTCTTCGGATCGGGCGGGGGAAATGTGGGCGCGGCCGACGGCGCCGGAGCCGAGGGCTCGGCTGTAGACTGGGCCGCGGTGGTGGGCGCCGAATGGATACCGGAATCGGGGGCGGGCGGCACATGCTCCTGCGCAGAGGCCTGATACAGGCACAGGAAAAGGGCGATCGGCGCAACGGCGCCGAGCAAACGGGCAGACGAACGAATCAACTTGGTCTCCTTCGAGGCGGAAAAACTCCCTCTTTCTAGCTTATAACGAGGGATCGGCGGACGGCGCCTATACCTGGACCTTGACCGCAATGGGAAAGCGGCGGCCCATCCCAAACGACTTGGCCGTGACCTTCAGAACTGGAGCCGCCTGCTGGCGCTTGTACTCGGAACGCTCGATCAGGCGCACGGTCTGCCGCACCAGATCGAGTGGTAAACCGCACCCGGCAGCTATGCGCTCCGGCGTTTCATAGCGCTCCACATAGGCTTCGACAATGGGGTCGAGAACATCGTAGGGAGGCAGCGAGTCCGTGTCCATCTGGCCCGGGCGCAATTCTGCAGAGGGCGGCTTGGTCAGGATGGAAGCCGGAATCACTTCTTGCTCCCGATTGAGCCAGCTGCAGATCGCGTAAACGCGCGTCTTGACCAGATCGCCGATCACGGCAAGGGCGCCGACCATATCGCCATAAAGAGTACAGTAGCCTACTGCCATCTCCGATTTGTTGCCCGTGGTAAGCACCAGCGCTCCGAACTTGTTCGAGAGCGCCATCAGTAAAGTGCCGCGGATGCGCGGCTGGATGTTTTCTTCGGTGAGATCCTCTTTGAGTCCTTGAAAGAGTGGATCGAGAGCCTGCTTGAATTCGGCGAACAGCGTGCTGATGGAGACCGTTTCAAAACGGATGCCGAGGTTGGCCGCAAGCCGACGGCTGTCGTCGATGGAGCCGGTCGAGGAGTATGGGCTGGGCATCCCGATACCGATGACGTTCTCCGCGCCCAGAGCCTCTGCGGCAACCGCGGCTACGAGCGCCGAGTCGATGCCGCCGCTCAAGCCGACGATGGCCTTGCGGAATCCGCACTTGCGCACATAGTCTCGCGTGCCCAGCACCAGGGCGCGGTAGGCAGCTTCGGTGTCGTCGTCCTGCGGATCGGGGATGGGCGCGGCCTTCAGGGGATCGACGAGAACAAGATCCTCGGTAAAAGAAGCGGCCTGGGCGATGGGTTCGCCCCGGCTGTTGACGGCAAAGGAGGAGCCATCGAAGATCAGGCTGTCGTTGCCGCCTACCTGATTGCACATCAGCACCGGAATGTTGTCGCGGCGGGCGATCGCCGCCAGCATCTGACGGCGAATGGCACGCTTGGAATGCCAGAAGGGCGATGAGGAAAGATTGATATGCAGCGCCGGCTGCTGACGCATCAGCTCTTCCATGGGGTCTACCGTGTAGAGTCGCCGCGGCCAGAAGTTCTTGTCGTTCCACGCATCCTCGCAGATTGTGATCGCGAGGCGGATGCCGTCAAGTTCGACAACCTTCTGCGATGCGGCGGGAAAGAAGTAACGCTGTTCGTCGAAGACATCGTAGAAAGGCAGCAACCGTTTATGTTGCTCAAGGAGCAGTTGCCCCTTGTCGAGCAGGACAGCGGCATTGACGGCCGGCTTCCAGCCCGTCGCCGAAGACCCGCCGGCCGCGATCTCCGGATCGCGATTCTGCTCGCCGGCCGGCAGGGCAACGCCCGCGAGCACCGCCACAGGCAGTTCCCGCGTGGCCGCGGCCAGCTCATCGACCGCGGAGCGGCAGCGGGCCAGGAAGCTGGACTTCTCAAGAAAGTCGGCCGGCGGGTAGCCGCACACCGCCAGCTCAGAAAAGACAACCAGGCGCGCACCCATCTGCGCAGCACGGTGGCTAAAGGCCACAATCTTCTCGATATTTCCTGAAAAATCACCGACCGTGGGGTCGATTTGGGCGAGCGCAATCTTCACAACTTCAGTTTAAACGGAGCCGGAAGCCATGGCTTTCTGTGCGTAGCGTGGAGCCGCCCGCGCCAAAAGGGGTCAAACTGGTAACGTATCACCCCAAAAAGAGGGATTCTTAAGCGGCATATCCGTGCATACACTGGAGTTGGCCAAAGATCGCGTGCTCCTTGTGGGTGGAAGCACAACCAAAGCGGCGATATTTGGCATCCACGTTCAAGGGCAAAGAAACTGCCCGGGAGGCCACCATCGACTCGCGAGTGCGGTTAGGCGATCTTTTAATCCGGGCAAACCTCGTCACCGAGAAGGAAGTAGCCGTGGCGCTCAGCCATATGCACGAGCATGGTGGCCGGCTTGGCGACAGTCTGGTCGCGGTCGGAGCCATCGACCAGGTCGTGCTGGATGGTTTTATTCATCGGATTCCCCAGGAGCCGAAGAACATCGCGGAGACCGGCATTGAAGAGTCCGAATTGCTGGCTCTGCTGATGAAGCTGGTCTACTCCTACGGCCTCAGCAACGTTCCGCAGTTTACCGAAGCGATCAAACTGCCGATGACCCTGGTCCTGGACCTGACGCAACTCGCCATTGAGCGTCAGTTGCTGTACACGCTGGGCGCGCGCAATTCCGAGAGCCCCCTCGGCATCAATTACGCGCTGACCGAAGAAGGACGGCGCTGGACCCAGGAATCGATCAAGCGGTCAGGTTACGTTGGCCCTGCCCCGGTGCCCCTGGAAGAGTTCATCGAGCGCGTCACGCTGCAAAAGCCTACGAATGAGCGCATCAGCGCGGACCGCATCGTTAAGGCGCTCAGCGACCTGACCCTGACCAGCAGCATCGTGGAACAAACCGGACCGGCGCTGAACTCCGGCCGCGCCATCCTGCTTTACGGACCGCCGGGCAACGGCAAGACGTCCGTCGCGGTGAGTTTTGCCAGCGTTTTTCACGACGTGATCTATGTTCCCTACGCCATCATGGTGGAGGGCTCGATCATTCGCTTCCATGATCCCAGCATTCACGTGCCGATCAGCCCGATCCTGCAGAATGAAGACGACAACCAGTCGTTCATCCGGCGCGAAACCTACGATATGCGCTGGGTCTCTACGCGCAGGCCATTCGTCATTACCGGCGGTGAGCTGACTCTGGACATGCTGGAGCTGCGCTACGACCCGGCGGGTCACTTTTACGATGCCCCGCTGCATATGAAAGCACTGGGCGGATGCTTCTTCATCGACGACTTCGGCCGCCAACTGGTAAGCCCGGTCAACCTGCTGAACCGCTGGATCGTGCCCCTGGAGAGCCGCATCGACTACCTCCGGCTGCAAACCGGCAAGACCATCGGCATCCCGTTTGAAGAGCTGGTGATCTTCTCCACCAACCTGGAGCCTGAAGACCTGATGGACCCGGCCTTCCTCCGTCGTTTGCCGTATAAAATCGAGGTCGGCGCACCGGATCTGGATCATTACCGGGCCATCTTCGACCGGGAGTGCAAGCGGCATGGCCTCGCCCTGCGCGACGATGTGTTCAACTTCATTCTCTACATGGTCAAAGAGGAGATGGGTCTCGATCTCGCCGCCTATCATCCACGCTTCATCGTGGATCAGGTAGTGGCAACCTGCCGCTTCCTGGGACTGGACCCGGAGATCAAGTCCCCCTACGTCGATTACGCCATTAACAACCTCGGCGTTCGGCGGAGCTCCAAGCTAGAGGCCGGTACCGGCCAGCCCCGTCAACGGACGACGGCAGCGGTCCCGGTCCCCGTCCACAATGAGCGCACCGGCCTCTATTAGCGCGCTTCATTGCCCTGCGAATCGCTCGCTCTGCGCCCGGGACGGTCCCGCCAACCCGGCATGACCCGCAAGTACAGCGCCCTGCCGGCTGCCATCGCCATCCGAGGGTCCGGCAGGCAACCGCGGGCAACCGCGGGCAACCGCGGCCGTTTCCTGTTGAACCGGTCTGAAGAGAAGCGCCGCTGGAGGACGCACACGCACTGCCGGGCGCTGGCGAGCGCTGGCGGCTATGAGCCCGTACCGGAAAAGACCACGCCGATGGTGCGCAAAATGATCTTAAAGTCCAGCCAGATGCTCCAGTTGTCGATGTAGGTAACATCGAGCGAAACGTAGCTGGCAAAGGAGGGATCCTGGCGGCCCTGCACTTGCCACAGCCCGGTGATTCCCGGCGTCACGTCCAGCCGGCGAAGATGGCTGAGGTCGTACTTGCGCACCTCCCCGGCCAACGGTGGACGGGGACCGACAATGCTCATATCGCCGACCAGCACATTGAAGAATTGCGGCAGCTCATCGAGCGAGTATTTGCGCAGGAAACGCCCCAGGCGGGTGATGCGCGGGTCTTTTGAGACTTTGAAGAGCACACCGTCGCGCTCGTTCATATGCATGATTTCGGCACGGCGCACCTCCGCATCGCGCACCATGGTGCGAAATTTGATGCAGCGGAAGACAACGCCCTTCTTCCCGATGCGCTCCGAGGCATAAAAGACCGGTCCCGGCGAATCCAGTTTGATGGCGAGAGCCAACGCCAGGATCAGCGGCGAAAGCACGGCCAGTACAAGCGCGGAGAACACCGCATCGAAGACTCGCTTAAAAAGCAGCCCCAGTTCGGGGACTTCGCCGCGATGCAGCGGAATCGTGGGAAACTGCCCTATATATTCGATCGGGCTGTCCCACGCCACA
>JAKCDN010000376.1 GCA_021841795.1 Acidobacteriota bacterium
CGCCGGTATCGATCCACAGGAGCTGCCGCTGATCTTCGAGAAGTTCTACCGGGGCAAGCGCAGCGCAAGCCAGCGCAAGGGATCGGGGATGGGCCTGGCGATCGCGCGCGCGATTCTGAAGGTGCACGGCGGCGGCATTGAGGCGGCCAATGTACCCGGCGGAGGGGCGCGGTTCCGGTTCTGGGTGCCACTGATCGAGCGGGAGCCGAGCCGGCAGTAAGCGGGCAGCGGCGATCCTGACGCCGGCTCCCGGCCCGAATGAACAAAGCCGGAAGGATCGCGTCTCTCGCAAATACACGGATCGCTCTCGGCGGCCACAGATTGTGCTGCAGCGCCGCGGGATAAGAGCGCAGAATGAGTGGCGGGCGACTTTTCTACCGAACGGAAGCGGGACTACTGCGACGATTTCGGTTCCTGAGTCCAGTCGCAGGCAATCTCACGCCGCATTTCGGAGCTTTCAACTGCCCACTCGAGCAGCCGGGCCACGCGCCAGCCGTCGATGCCTGTTACCGGAGCAGGCGCGTTGCCGAGCAGAGTATCGCGAATGGCCGCGTAGTAGAGCCGGTAGTCGCCTTTGATGGCGGGAACAGGACGGCTGACCGAGCCGCTGCCCACATCGACATGCAGAATGCCCCAGGCGGAAGATGCCTCCTGGCCCCAGTCTGCATCGGTAATGCGCACGATCTTGTTGAGCGCCGCCTCCTGCGCATCGACTCCCAACTTCAAGTAGCCGCCGCGTACGCCGCGCAGGTGAAAACGGGGTCCGGACGGCAACGAGAGCAGATTGGAGGCAAGGACGACGATCAGGTCCGAGTGGTCAGGACGCGAGTAGCGCAGCCGGATGTTGAAGGAATCGTTTGGACCAGCGCCATCGCGCTCGCGCACCACCTCAGCGCTCACCGCTGCGGGAAGGCCAAAGAGGGCCAGCGCCTGGTCGACGAGATGCGGTCCCAGATCCTGTAACATGCCTCCGGAATCGAGATCTTCCTTCCAGAGCCGCTCTGTCATACGCGCCGGACGCCAGCGGTCGAAGCGCGATTCAACGGCGACGATGCGCCCCAGCGCGCCTTCATGCAATAGTTTCCGGACGGTCAGGAAGTCGCTGTCCCAGCGCCGGTTATGAAAGGGCGCGAGGAGCGCGTTGTGCGTTTTTGCAAGAGCGATGAGCGCAGCGGCCTGGGCCGAGGTCATCGTCATCGGCTTGTCAACAACGACATTCTTTCCGGCAGCCAGAATCTCTTTGGCGATTTCAAAGTGGGTTGAGTTGGGGGTGGCGACAACGAACAAATCGAGCGAAGAGTCGGCCAACATGGCTGCGAGCGAGCGGTGGACCGTGATGCCGGGATAGCGCTCAGCGGCTTTGTTGGTGGTGCGCTCCATGACGGCAGCCAGTTCCAATCCCTCGATCGAAGAAAGCAGCGGCCCGTGAAAGACGCGAGCCGCCATGCCGAAACCTACCAGTCCTGCGCGAATCATTGTTTTGGCTCCTTGCTGCCGTCTACCAGCCACCAGCGGTTGGGGGTTGGGACTTCGCCTTTGGTACTGCCGTGGAATCGCATCGGGGGGGTAGCAGACCGGAACGGCGAGCCGGCTGCATGCCATGCTCACCAGGCCCCACCCGATTTGCGGGCTTGCGCCGCAGAGCCATCTTCGATCCGGCCTTCCGGGCGGGTCTGAACACTCCGCGGAGATCGCCGATCCCGCTGACGCTTCAGCTGATTCTAGCTTTCGAGTTTAAAACGTGTCTCGGCCAGATGGTAGAGGCGACGCCATACCAGGCGGTTCATGGTAACCACCATGAGCGAAATCAGGATGGTGGCGAGCAGCAGCATGGCGAAGCGGCCGCTGTCGGTGGCGGCATCGATCTGGGCGCCGAGGCCAATGGTCGAAAGCGTCTGGTCCTTCACGCGGGAGTACTCGGCCATGACTGAGGCGTTCCAGGCTCCGCCGGAGGCGGTGACCATGCCGGTGATGAGATAAGGAAAGATGCCGGGCAGGATCAGCCTGGTCCAACGCTGCCAGCGCGTGAAGCGGTAGAGGGACGCGACCTCACGGAGATCGGAGGGAATGGACATGGCACCGGCGATGACGTTGAAGAGGATGTACCACTGGGTTCCGAGGAGCATGAGCGCAATGGAGCCGATGCCAAGCCCGCCGCCGAGCCTGACCAGCGCCATGAGCAGGATGGGAAAGAACGCCGTGGCGGGAACGGAGGCCATGATCTGCGCGAGCGGCTGCACAACGCGGGCAAGGCGCGGACTGAGGCCGATGGCCACGCCGACGGGAATGGTCCACGCTGCCGAGATGAGCAGCGAAGCGTTGACGCGGAGGAAGGTGGCCGCGGCGCCTTCGAGCAGCAGGCGAAGATCGGCCCAGGTAACGGTCTTCAGCATCAGCGCGGCCTGGACCGCGGCCCAGCCCACGGCTCCGGCGCCGGCAAAAGCGACGGTCCAGAGAAGAGGCGAGGCCTTGCGCGAGGCCGCCGCGTCAAGTGGCTGCACCACGCGGCAGGCATTGCTTTGGGCAAGACGCCTGTAGACCGGCTCCTCCACGCGATCCCAGATCCGCGCGGGCAGAGTTTGCACGAGCCTGGAACGGCGAAGCAGCTCGAGGATGGGCGACGTCACCTGGTCAGCGGCCTCGACCCGCAAAAATT
>JAKCDN010000034.1 GCA_021841795.1 Acidobacteriota bacterium
GACCGGCATCCTGGTAGAGAAATGCGGTGGGCAAGGCGCGCAGAACCTTCAGGGCGCGCTCGGTGTCGTCGTCCTCGGACTGTTTGCGCCGCCGCTGCCTGCCCGGGTCATTGAGCAGTGCGTGCAGTCGGGCGACTTCGAGCTGGTCGGCGGAGGTGGTGAGCGGTTTGTCAAAGACCTCAATCAGGCGGGCCACCTCGCCATCCTGAGTCTCCGCGATTACCTTGGTCGTGGTGATCCGTGGGCTGGCCTTGCGCAATTCGAAGCGCATGGGGTGGCTCTTTTCCTGTGCGGCGGCCAGCTCATTGGCCAGCGCGCGGTTCACCAGCGCCTGACCGGTGAGCGCGGGCACAGCCGGTGCGTTGTCTGTGACGGCCTGCGCGCAGACCGGATTCGCCCAGGAAACGAGTAAGAGCAGGATGAAAAGTCGCTGCACAACGATAGTGTACGGTGCGGGACGAGCGGGCGCGTCATTGCTCTGCCCTGAGGCATTGGGTGTATTGTGAAGAAACCTGCAGGGTTCGGGAACGCAGCGACGGAGGCGAATTGAACCTCCAGCGCAGGGTTGATATAGTGCGGGCAGGACCACTACGGCTGTTCGAAAGGGATAAAACGCTATGGCAGGGGAAAATGCTCCCGCGCGCATCGGAAAGACCATTGTGATCTGCGGCGAAGTAAAGGGTAAAGAAGACCTGATCGTCGATGGTCGGGTGGAGGGAACGGTAAACCTGGCGGACAACCGGCTTACCGTTGGCCCCAGCGCCGATGTTGCGGCCGATATCACCGCCAGAGATGTGCTGGTGCTGGGCAGAGTGCAGGGCAACATTGTGGCCAGCGGGCGGGTGGAGTTACGAGCCGGCTGCAACCTGGCAGGCGATATACGCGCCCTGCGCCTGGCGGTTGAAGACAATGCTGTCTTCCGCGGCAAGGTGGACCTGACGCAATCGGCGGCAGCCAAAGGCGCCGACGGGGCCACTGAACACCGCGGCGGCGGAAGTCTGTAGGACGGCTAGGGCGTGTTAACGCGCACCAGGGCCCACGCCGGACGACTCCTGCCTGGGCGCACGACCATGTGAGGAATCTATCGTGCTGCGTAGCTGGTTCGACAGGAAGCGTGAGGCGGATGCAGTTCCCCAGCCCGCCGGGCTTGCGGGACCGCGTGTACCGCGCCACTCGGGAGGCTGGACGGTACTGCGCAAGCGCCTGCAGGGCGAGCAGGGGCTGCGGCTCATTGACATTGGCTTTACCTCGCCCAGTAACATCAATTACCTGACCAGCCTGGGCCACAGCGTATACATGGCCGATCTGGTTCACGATGCCTGGACCGAAGACTGGAAGCAGGGCGAGGACGAAGAGGGCCATGCGATCTGGAACGTGGAAGGTTATCTGGCTCAGACACTCAATTTCTCCGGGCGGCTCTTCGACCTGGTGCTTTTGTGGACAGCTCTCGATTATCTCCCCGAGCCGCTGGTAGCTCCTGTTGTGCAGCGTCTGTACGGGGCAATGAATCCGGGTGGACAGGTGCTGGCCTTCTTTCATACGCGCACCCAGGGTGAGGAGGCGGCCTGCGTTCGCTACCACCTGACTCCCGGTGACGACGTTGAGATGCAGAAGACCCAGCAGTTCCCCATTCAACGCGCATTTACCAACCGCAGTATCGAGCGTCTGTTTGCCGGCTGGTCCGGGCACCGGCAATTCCTGGCCAAGGACAGCGTGTCCGAGGTCATCATCACGCGGTGAGCGTGGCCGGGACGGAAGGACAGGACGCACGCGGTCGGAACCAAGCACCGGCTTGCCGGCAGCGGAGTCCAGATCGTGAACCGGCCTCCGTCAAGTGATGACCAACCATTAAGCATTGCCAATCGAGGAGCAATTATGAGCCATTCTCATTCCACGCGCATTACCTGGCTTGGGCACGCCACCGTCCTGGTGCAGACACCCAAGGGAACCAACCTTCTGATCGACCCCTTTATCGCGCACAACCCGAAATACCCGGAGGGTTTTGAGCTGCCCGCCAAGATTGACTACGTTTTGCTGACCCACGGCCACGGCGACCACATCTCGGACGCGGCGCCGGTTGCCAAGAAGCACGGCGCGCATGTGGTTGCGATTTATGAGCTGGCGGCTTACATCGCGGGCCAGGGCGTAACCGAGCATACGGGAATGAACATGGGCGGCACCGTACAACTCGACGACGTGGCAGCCACATTGGTGGACGCCAAGCACTCAGCCGGCGCGCAGGATGAGAAGGGCGTGCACTACGTCGGCATTGCAGGAGGCTTCGTCCTGGGAGTTGACGGCGGTCCCGTGCTTTACCATGCCGGCGACACCTGCGTTTTTGGCGATATGCAGTTGATCCGGGAATTCTACAGTCCGGAGATCGCGATGCTGCCTATTGGCGGGCATTACACCATGGGGCCGAAAGAAGCTGCGCTTGCCTGCCGTCTTCTGGCGCCGAAGGTCGTTCTGCCGCTGCACTGGGGAACATTTCCGCCGCTCACGGGAACGCCGGAGCAGTTGGGAGCGCTTGTCGATCCGCAGGTGAAGGTTCTGAACTGGAAACCAGGAGAGGCGTACGAGGCGTGATGGCGGGTCCAAGGGAACAAGCAAGCAAGGCCGGACGTGAGAAAGCAGCCAAGCTAGCGATCCGCGGCCCGGAACCTGGATAAGAATCCGGGCCTATTGGACTGATGGTGCTCTTATTCCCGTTTTTTCGACGCTATAGCTTGTTGATCCACAGTGCAGGAGCTTACTGGTCCCGCGTCTGCTTGACCGCGCGCGGCGATTGCGCGATTCCATCAGGACCGTGGGAGTCCTGCGCGGTCAGCCGCACACTGGTGGGCGCTCCGGCAGTCCGGCAATTGCGCAGGTCGCGGAGAATCTCATCCTTCTCGCGCGCGTACTGGCCGGCGAGGCGGGTAAGAGCGTAGGTGATGATGTCGCTGTGATGCAGGTCGCCGGCTGTGGGATCGCGGCGCATATTCAGCCACAGCCGATGGACCAGTTGCACATCCTGGGGACTGAGGGCCGGCGCGTGCGGTCCGATATAGAACAACTTGACCCCGCCATCGGGGTCGACGACGCAGAAATTGAACTGCCGCTTGGGCTCGGGCAGGGCCTCCCAGGCCTGACCCATCAGATAGGCCTGCTCTTCGGCGGTCAGGGAGTTGGAGCTGCCTGAAACCACGGACTCGACTTCGAGCGAGCTTGCCGTTTGCGCCAGGGCGGGGAAGATCTCGCTGGCCGGAACCACGAGTAGAGATACTTTCTTGCCGAAGCTTTCGGCGACCGAAACCGCCTTGGTGAAGACCATCTGTTCGTGTTCGCTGAAGGTCTGTTCCTCGGCGCTGAGGTACTCCGGTCCGCCCGACCCCATCAGCCGCACCGTGACCACCACAACATCCCGCTCGTCGGTGCTGGTGCGCCGCAGAGTCCACTTGAGCGCGATGGGGTTGTTCAGGTCGCGCATGGTGACGATGACGCCGCCGGGACGAAGGGCGGCAGACTCCCTGCTGACCGTGTCTTGATGTTCGAGTTGAAAGTGGTCCTTCATCTCCTTCGCGGTGATCGCGTGCTTTCTCTGATTCACACGCTCGGAAACCGTGAAGATGATGAAGAACACAGCGGCGAAGGCGATGCCGCTTTCCGTGGCGACCGTCTTGGTGAACAAATTCACGGTTGCGGTTGCGAGCAGAACCATGAATACCGAGATGAGGCCGACGGGGATTTCAGTGTTGCCGATGCGGATGTTGGGCGGAACCTTCCAGCCGCGCTCGCCCTTGTACTTCCAGCGCAGCACGAGCATGGACAAGCCGTTAAAGGTAAACGACCAGATTACGCCGAAGGCATAAGCCTCACCCAGCATGATCACGTTGCCGCGGCTCACGAAGATCGTGAACATCTGCAGGACGAAGACCAGATTGACGATGCGGTAGCTGGTGCCGAACCGGCTGTGCGGCTTGCGGAACCAGTCCGTGAGCACGCCGTCTTCGGCTACACGCATGAGCACGCCTGTGGAGCCGATGATGGAAGTGTTGATGGCGCCGGAAAGAATGAGGAACCCGACCAGCACCACCAGGATGCGGAAGAGGATCCGCCATACCAGAGGGCCGGCCATGAACATCGCCAGTCCGGCGATCAGGTTGTCGGGATAGACGTGGGTCCGCTGATAATCAGGGATCAGCATGGACGCCAGCAGCGTGGCGCCGCCGGTGAAGATCAGGCTGTAAATGGCGATGACAATCGCGGCGCGCTTCAGGTTCTTGAGCTTCGGGTGCTCGATTTCGCGATTAACCTGGGCCAGACTCTCTTCGCCGCTCATCGCCAGAATCGAGTGGCCGAAGGCCATGAGAATACCGAACAGGCCGAGAAGAGGCACCAGGCGCGTCCCCTTCAGAAAGCCCAGAGCGTCGCTTGAGAAGTGCAGATTGGCGGGGATGGGAGCCGGCGGCAGATGTGCGCCCTTGACCCAGACCGAATAACTGCCCCAAATAAAAAGGACCACAACCATGACGGTCGTGATCTGCATGACGCGTAGCGCCTTGTCGCTGGACTCCTCGATGCCCTTGATGTTTTGCCACCAGTAATAAATGGTGACCACGGCGGCCAGCAGGGCCGAGGTGTAGTCCATGTTGAACTGGATGGGATCACCATGGGCGTTCATCAGCGCGGGCGGAAGCCAGTGGCTCTGGTTGGCGACGACCAGCAGCTCATTCAGCAGGCCTGTGATGTATTGCCCGGCGGATACGCCGGAGATTGGCCCGGTGAGAATATAGTCGAACATCAGCGCGGAGACGCTCAGTTTGGCGAATCCGCCACCCAGCGCCTCTTTGACTACGCGGTACACGCCGCCGCGGGTAAACATCGAACAGCTCTCGACGTAGACCGCGCGCACCGCAAAGCTGAAGAGCATGATGCCGAGGATGAACCAAGGCGCGGATGCGCCCACCGCCTGTTCGGCAATGCCGCCGGCATAAAACGCCGAGGATCCGAGGTCGTTGAGCACGATTGCGGCTGCGCGCCAGAAGGAGATGAACGTGAGCATCACGGAGGACGCCACGATCAAGCGCACGCGGTCGCTGGGAGGGGCTACGGTCGTTCGAGAAGAGGCCATCGCTTGAAAGCCGGCCGGGGAACCGGTGGTGAAAATTGTTTGAGCGAAACCACCGCTCTGCGAGGAGTGTAATTGCGCACAAAATGCATGTCAATGAAAATTCATCAATAACTTCGCTCCGTGCCGGAGTCCCGAGCGCCCGGGAGAGAAGGGTTGCGCGATGATCGGCCCAAAGTGCCATTAACTGCCGCAGAATCAGTAAGCTTCTGGAGGCGGCGCAATGCGGCCGGCCGTAAGCTGGCAGGGTGTTGCGGCTACGGAAGGGAAATTTCCAGGCGCGACCGCTCGAAGGCAGCGGCGGAAGGCTTGCATTGCAGCCGCCAGACGTGCCGGCCAACTCCGCGTCATGGCTGGGTTTCAGGGCGCGGGCGCAGCCGCTCCGGTACGGCGCCTGGCGTATACGGCATTCGACGTATACTGCCGACATGCCGCCCAAAAGGATGAACCTGGATTAATTTCAGGAGTTTCTGAAGCAGCAGGGAAGTCAGACGGCCCCGCAGTTTGCCAGAGGTTTGGGAGTCTTGCCGCAATATCTGAGCGATGTAGATAACGGGCCGCGGCCGACGGGTGAAAGCATGACTGTGGCGCTCAATGTGGAAAAAGCGGCTGTGTATACGGTGGGGCCTTTTGCATCCAACAGTCCGTTCCGACTCGCCAGCACTGCATGCAAGGAGGGGAAATGAGGGATTATTTCACGCGCATCGCGATCGTCCTGGACCGCTCGGGCTCGATGGAAAGCTGCAAGGAGTCGATCGTGGCGGGTTTGAACGAGTTTATCCGGAGGCAGAAAGAGTTGCCCGGCGAGGCCACGGTCAAGCTGGCGCAGTTCGGCGACCGATACGAGACCGTTTTCGACCTTCCCCTGCACGATTGCCCGGAGTTGGCCCAGGACACCTATGTTCCGCGGGGCTCAACGGCCCTGCTGGACGCGCAGGGCCGCACCATCGACGAACTGGGACGCGAGCTTGCAGCGTTTCCGGAGCCCGAGCGTCCATCCAGGGTCATCGTGGTTACTCTGACGGACGGTATGGAGAACTCGAGCACGCACTATTCGCTTGAGCGCATTGGCGCGATGATCCGCGAACAGCGCTACAAATACAGTTGGGAGTTTGTGTTTCTCGGGGCGAATCAGGATGCCGTTGCCACAGCTTCTGCCATGAGCATTCCGATGCCTTCTGCCATGAGCTACAGTACCAGCGGCGCCGGTGTTGCCGCCGCGATGGCAGCGGTTTCAAACTATGTCTGGAGTGCGCGCCGCGGTCTGCAAGCAGCTTTTTCGCCGGCAGAGCGAAAGGCCGCCAGCGCTACGCTGTGATGATCCTCCGCGATCGAGAATCTCGGCAAGCGCGCCTTAATCCTTGCCGAACAGCTCCTTGCCGTCCTCGATAAAGCTGATCAGGACCACAATCGCCGATCCGGCAAGGCCGGCGAAGAACATCACTTCGAGTATGCGCATTGCATGGATCGCAAAGTTCATAGCGCTCATTCTACATCAGGCAAATGTTTTACACTCGCCGATATATGGGCTTGAAGTGGATGCCGGCAGTTAAACCGTGGGCGGCCGCAGGTCTCTCCGCCTGCCTGCTGGAACTGCCGTTCCCGATTGCAGGGCCTATGCCGCCCTGGCGCAGTGTATTTGCGTGGTTCGGCCTGGTTCCTCTGATTTGGGCGGTTCTGTCGGGCGTGGAGGCAGACGAGCGCAGTCCGCTGCGCCGCGGTTTTTTGCTTGGCTACCTCTGCGGATTTCTCTGGTATTTGGGCAACTGCTATTGGGTGCGGGACACGATGTCGCGCTATGGCGATATGCCGGCGCTGGCGCCGACGCTGCTGCTGATCGCGTTCAGCCTGGTGCTGGGCCTTTACTTCGGGATGTTCGCACTGGGGCTCGTATTGGTGCGGCGGGCAAGCGGCTCGGTACGCTGGGCGCTGGCCTTCGCGCCGGTCCTGTGGACCGCTCTGGAACTGGCTGCCGCACGCATCACCAGCGTGCCCTGGGACCAGCTGGGGTATTCGCAGGTGGATAACGCCTTTGTGAATCAGCTTGCCCCGTGGACCGGGGTTTACGGCATCAGCTTTGTCCTGGTTGCAGTAAGCGCGCTGATCGCAGGCGGCTATCTGCTCGATCGCTGCCGTGACAGGCGCGGATGCGGAATCTCCGGCATGGCTTTGGCGCTGATGGGCATGAGCGGGCTTTTTCCGGCGCCTCCGGTTGTGCGTACCACGGCCACGGCGGTTCTCATCCAGCCGAATCTGGACGTGAGCGACGCCAACAACTGGCAGGGGGTGGAGTGGGACCAGCATATCGCCGCATTCGCGCGCATGGCCGCCAACCTGTGCGATGACGACATCAAGGGCATTCCGCAGACCGGTGCGCCAAGAGAGGCAACGCCGTGCCCGACCGGCACGGCGCACGCGGATCTTGTCACATGGCCCGAATCGCCTGCGCCGTTTTTGGGTGGCGACAGGCGCTTCCGGCAGGCGATGCGCAGCGTGGCGCAGGCCGCGGGCGCGCCGCTGGTTGTCGGCGGCGTTGGCACAGATTTCTCGACGGAGCAGCAACGCTGGCTTGAGTACAACTCCGGCTTTGTCTTCACTGCCGACGGCAGCCGCCTGGGACGCTACGACAAGATTCATCTGGTTCCCTTCGGCGAGTACATTCCGTTCCAAAACCTGTTGACGTTTGCGCATAAACTTACCGGCCGGGTAAGCAGCTTTGATCGCGGTACGGAACGCAGTGCGTTTCTGCTGCCCACGCAAAACGCAGGCCCGCATCGCTACGGGGTTTTTATCTGTTATGAGGCGGTTTTTGCCGACGAGGTGCGTCAATTTGCCAAGCATGGCGCCGAGGTCTTCGTGAATATCTCGGACGATGGCTGGTATGGCGACACCAGCGCTCCATGGCAGCACCTGAACATGGCGCGCATGAGAGCAATCGAGAACCGCCGCTGGCTATTGCGCGATACCAACTCGGGTGTTACCGCGGTTATCGATCCCTATGGCCGCGTGCGCCAGTCGATCCCGCGCCACCGGGTGGGTGAGCTGGCCGCACGGTATGGTTTTCGCAACGATCTTACTTTTTACACCGTCCACGGCGATGTATTCGCGTGGATGTGTGTGGCGGCCTCTCTGGCCGGGGGTGCATTCGCTCTGATGAGAAAGCAGCCGCGCCGATCGTCAATTTGAGGCGGCAGAGCCTTGCCCGCTCTCCTCGCTCAAGACCTGGCGGTCATAGTGGCTGGATTGCGGCTGGCTCCTTCGCCGGCCGGCATGTCGCTGATGGCGCAGGCAAGCACTATCCGATGCCGGAGCTGACGATCTCGGGATAGGCGGACTTGCGCGGATGACGATGGGCTGCGGGTCGGCGCAATCAGCATCTCTGGATTGCGCTTCAGTTCGCCCCTTCGCCAACCACCGTGTACCTTCTGGCCACGCTCGTAGCGACCTGCAGTTCGATCACCCGGTGATACTCGGCCGCATCCTGTTGCTCGTCCTTTACGATCCGCGCCGGGTAATCTCCGTTCTTGAGCACATATGCGAAATACTGGCCGAGTCCAGTCACAGTGGCTGCATCTTCGCTGGCCAGGATGTACTGCTTGCCGTCTATGGTCACGTGCAACTTCTGCAGGCCATAGCACATATAGTCTGAATTGCAGCTGATGCTGTAATCGCTCGACGCCACATGGACGGTCAGCGGATACTTGGGTTTCTCTGCGCGCCCAAGAGCGCAGAGAGCCAGGGATAATGCCGCTAAGACAAAGATCGCACGGGATTTCATGCCATTTCCTTTCCGTCGGCTGATGCCAGTCCTGAATTGCTGTTCGTGAAATTGGTATGATTTTCTCATGTCTTTGAACGATTTGGAATTTGCCTACTCCCCGGTGCGCAGCCAGGTGCGCGACCTGCGGGAGTATCTTTGACCCTGCTCGTATTCGCAGAGAGCTCTCTGAGATTGAATCCAGGCTCGCTGATCCGGCATTGTGGTCCAATCCGGCGGCTTCGCAGCCGTTGATGCGCGATCGAAAGCGCCTTGAGGCTCTGATCCACGACGACGAGGAACTGGTACGGCGCACCGGCGACATCGAGGCTTACTTCGAACTGGCGAAGGAGGGTGAGGATGTTCTTGCCGATCTGGAGCGCGAGGTCAATTCGCTGAGTACGTTTGCCGAGGAACTCGAAGCCAGGACGATGCTTTCGGGTGAGGCCGACGCGCTCAACGCCATTGTGACGGTGCATCCCGGCGCGGGCGGCACGGAGAGCCAGGACTGGGCGGAGATGCTGTTGCGCATGTATCTGCGCTGGGCCGAGCAGCAGGGGTTCAAGACCGAGATGAATGATTACCAGGACGGCGAAGAGGCCGGCATCAAATCGGCCACCTTCACCATTACGGGCGAGTATGCTTTTGGCATGCTGGCCGGCGAAAGCGGCGTGCACCGGCTGGTGCGCATTTCGCCTTTCGACTCCGCCAAACGGCGCCACACCTCGTTTGCTTCGGTCTTTGTATCGCCGGAGATCGACGATTCGATTCAAGTGGACCTGAAGACAGAAGACCTGCGTATCGACACCTACCGCTCCGGCGGAAAGGGCGGCCAGCACGTGAACACCACGGACTCGGCCGTCCGCATGACGCATCTCCCCACAGGCATCGTGGTGCAGTGCCAGAACGAGCGATCACAGCACAAGAACCGCGAAAAGGCCATGAAGATGATGCGTTCGCGGTTGTACGAATTTGAGCTCGAAAAGAAGCGAGCGGAGAGCAAGAAACTGGAAGACTCCAAGCTCGACATTAACTTCGGCTCACAGATTCGCAGCTATGTTCTGCAGCCCTACCGGATGGTCAAGGATCACCGGACCAAGATCGAGGTGGGCGACGCCGATAAGGTGCTCGACGGGTACCTGGAGCCGTTTCTGAAGGGCTACCTGCTGGCCAAGCGCCGCGGAACGGCGGTGACGACGGGAGCCGACGAGGATCTGGAAGTGTGAGCCGAGTCGGAACCAGGCGAACGAGGGAACCAGGAAAGCAGAGAAAGACGGACCATTGACGACCATGCAGACCAACGACACTGCTCTCATCGACGAAATTCTCGGCAATGCGCGCAACATTGCAGTTCTGGGCATGAGCGACAAGACCTGGCGCGCCAGCCACAATGTGGGGCTCTATCTGGCCCGGAACGGATACCGCATCTTCCCGGTCAATCCCGCTTTGCTGGAGGTAGCGGGAATGCAATGCTATCGCGACCTTGACGCGGCCCAGCTGGGGGCGCGCGAGAAGACGGGCCAGGGAATCGATTTGGCCGACGTCTTTCGCGCCTCAGAGCACGTTCCCGCGATCGTCGATGACGTGATCCGGCTCGGCATCCCCTACCTCTGGCTCCAGGACGAAGTGGTGCACGACGAAGCTGTGGCTCGCGCGCGCGCCGCAGGCGTCAAATGCATCCAGAATGACTGCATCTTCCGGGAACATGCAGCCAGGCCGGAGCGTTACGGGAAGCCGCGCTAGCGAGTGAAGCGGCACGTTGACGATTCAGGACCGCAGGAAAAGCGTTGCGGCGTGTTCTGATCGGAGCAGGATTTTATGGTCGCCATCTCCATTGCGTGCGCTGGGAAGATGCGAGCCCGCCGCGGCGGAGATTGAGGACCAGCGCCTGTTTTGCGCAGATTTTGGTTTGGCCGGCCGAGTCGGGGATGATTCCCGCAACCTCTGTCCGTTACACTGACTCCAATTGGTTGGAGTGCCTCTTTGTCAGCCATGTGCCGTTTCCGGTGGATCTTCGCTCTTGCCGCTCTGCTGCTTGTTGCGCCTGGCGTGCGCGCAGCATCGAACTCGGCCGATGTTGCGCACCTTCATGTGCAACTGGTCTTTCCCAATCGGAACCTGAACGTGGGAATCCCGGCCGATGCGGGTCTCTACTTCAAGCTCGAACCGGGCTGGCATGTGTACTGGAAGAATGCGGGCGATTCCGGGGAGCCGCCGCGCATTCTGTGGACTTTGCCGGCCGGAGTTGCGGCGAACGCCATTGAATTTCCGGCGCCGCAGCGCCTGCCGCTCGGCCCACTGATGGATTTTGGCTACGAAAACGAGGTTCTTTTCCCGTTTACGGTGCAGGCCACAACCATCGCAAAGGCTGGCCCCAGCCTTCTGCACGCAAAGGTGAACTGGCTGGTGTGCCGCGATGTCTGCATCCCGGGCAAAGCAGATCTGGATCAGAGCGTCACGGTGATTGCCCGGCCGCCGGCAGTGAACTCCATCTCTGCCGCAGACCAGCAGCTATGGCAGCGCCTTGCCAACCGGCTTCCGCAGCCGCTGCCCAGGGGGGACACTGCTGTTTTTCAGCCTGTCTCTACCGGCTTTCGCCTTGCCGTTGCCACGGGCCGGCGTGAGAGCCATGCCGAGTTTTTCCCTGAAGACGAGGGCATTCTCGATAATCCCGCGCCGCAAGCTGTTACATCGACGGCGAATGGCCTCATCCTCGACCTCAAGCAGGATGCGGACCTGAAAGCGGCGCCCGCGCAGTTGACGGGCGTACTCGAACTCGCCGGCGGCAGAAACTACCGGATCACCGCGATGCGCGCGGCCATTGCCGCCAACCCGCCATCGGGTGGAGCGTCCGTCGGGGTTGCGGGCATGGAAGGGATGAGCGAAGCCGCTCCTGCCACGGCTTCAGCATTCTCATTCGTCCAACTCCTGAGTACCGCGCTCTTCGCCTTCCTCGGCGGGTTGCTGCTCAACCTGATGCCATGCGTTTTTCCGGTGCTGTTTTTAAAGGGGCTGGCGCTGGTGCAATCGGGTAGCGAGGAGCGGCACAAGCTACGCATGCACGGGCTGATGTACACGGCCGGCATTGTGGTTTCGTTCTGGACGCTGGTGGCGCTGCTGCTGGGACTGCGTGCGGCAGGAGCCACGCTGGGATGGGGATTCCAGTTTCAGTCGCCTGTGTTTCTTACACTGATGGCCTCGCTGCTGTTTTTTCTGGGATTGTCGCTCGCGGGGCAGTTTGAGATCGGCCTCACTCTGACAAGCGCCGGAGGTTCGCTGGCGGCGAAGCAGGGTTATGCAGGCAGCTTCTTTACCGGCGTTCTGGCTGTTGTGGTAGCCACGCCCTGCACCGCCCCGTTTATGGGCGCAGCCATCGGCTACGCGCTGGCGCAACCCGCGGTTGTCACCTTTGCTGTGTTCACCGCGCTGGCCCTGGGTTTGGCCATGCCCTACATGGCGCTCACGCTGCAACCGGCGTGGACGCGGCTATTGCCTCGGCCTGGCGCCTGGATGGACATCCTGAAACAGGCCGTATCGGTCCCGATCTTCGCCACAGTCATCTGGCTGGCGTGGGTGTTGGCGCAGGCGTACGGCGCGGAGTTGATGGCGGCGCTGCTTGCCATCTTCCTGCTGCTGGCCATCGCCGGGTGGTTCCTGGGCCGATGGCCGGCGCGGCGCCCGGCGACTGTCGTTGCCGGCCTCATCGTGCTTGTTGCGTGCGCTGCCGGCATTGTCGCGCCGCGCGAACTCTCCTCGACGGCGCAGCTTCCGCCCGAAAGTCCCACTCCAGGCCGGGGCGCGGCATGGCAGCCGTGGTCCGCGGATGCGCTGCAGCGCACGCTTGCAGCCGGCCAGCCGGCGTTTGTCGACTTCACCGCGGCCTGGTGCTTGAGCTGCCAGGCAAATGAGCGCGTTGCACTCGACCAGCCGGAGGTGATGCGCGCTTTTGGCGAAAGAGACGTGGCGCTATTCAAGGCTGATTGGACGCGCGAAGATCCCGCCATCACGCAGGCCCTGGCGGCGCTCGGCCGTAGTGGCGTACCGGTGTATGCGCTCTACGCGCCGGGCCGGAGCGCGCCTTTGTTGCTTCCGCAGGTGCTTACGCCGGGTGTGGTGCTGGACGCGATCGGCAAGCTGCCGGTTGCGGATGCGGCTCCTGGAGCGAACTCTGGATCGGAACAGAGATAGATTGCAGGCGGATTCGTTGCCGCTTGATTTCCGGGCGCTCGGTGGTGACGTGAAAGACCGGGAAAATGACAGGATTCTGGCGAAATCATCCGGGAGTATTTGGGTAATCCTGGAGCTACGGCTACTCAGGAATTGCTCGCTCAACAAGGGAGGCTCCCGGCTGCGCCGGGGGATACTTACTGGTCTGTGACCTGGTAGCGGGCGGTCATGCCGGCCAGCATATGGTCGCTGATGTGGCAGTGATAGAGCCAGATGCCGACTGCGTCCGGCACCATGTCGGCCGTGACCATTTGCGCGGAGACAACCGATAACACGTCAGTGCGCTGGCCGGCCACCAGGACGGTGTGCCATGCCAGTGCG
>JAKCDN010000377.1 GCA_021841795.1 Acidobacteriota bacterium
TGGTCGATCGCCTCCCACGGGATGCTGCCGTCCAGAACCAGGGAGAAGTCGCGGCGCACGGGCTGGAAGCGCGAGATATCGCGGGCGGCGGGATGGCGCAAAGGCAGCTTGTAGAGGCGATCAAGATAGATTTCGCCGACCAACACCGCGTCCCTGACCTTGTGAATTTTGCGGGCTTCGGCCTCGCGGGGATGCAACTGCCCGAACCAGCCGACGGTGAGGCCGTCGGCAACCGCGCGCGCGGCGCGAAAGGGGTGCAGCCACGGGGGCATGAGGCCGGAATCGGCGGGAAAGCGGTCAAAGTAAACGGCGCGCATCTCAAAGCGCGAAACGAGCTGCTCGACCACGCCTTTGACGTCAAAAAAATCAATGGCGCGGCCTGGGTGCAGAGCGCCATCCTGCGGCAAAACTCCGACCGCGCCGAGAGCCAGCGAGGGGCGCTCATCGACCTTCTCGGTGGCGCCGGAGAACACGGCGCCGAGCTCGAAGAGGCGCACATCGCTGACGTCGCGGTTCAGGTTGCCGGCGATCATGGCCAACATGCCGGGCACGAGTGACGGACGCAGGACGCCGGCCTCTTCACTGAGGGGATTGCCGAGGGGCACCACCTGCCCGGGCTGCGGCGCGGTCAGGATGCCCTCGGCGGCAGAACAGAAGGTACTGCCGATGGCCTCATGGAATCCGGCAGCGAGCAATGCGCCGCGCACAACGGACTCCTTTTCCGCCCAGGGCAGCGCGCGGACGCCCCCGGCGAAGGCCGGCAGCGTATTGGCGAAGCGGTTGTAGCCGTAGACGCGCGCCACCTCTTCGATAAGGTCGATTTCGCGCTCGATATCGAGCCGCCAACTGGGCAGCGTAACGAGCCAGGTTGAGTTCGCCGCGGCCGCGAGCCCGCATCCGAGCGCGGTGAGGACGCTTTCAACGGTGGCCGCGGTGATGCCGTCCGCCTCCACCGTGGCGCCAAGAATGCGCTGCACCTCGGCGAGGGCGAGAGTCACGGGCCGACGCCCGGCGGTGCGCGCCTCCAGCGCCGGAACGCGCACGTCGATCAGCCCGCCTTCAAGCGAGCCGCCGTTGGCGAGCAGGATGGCGCTGACGATGGCAGAGGCAACAGGGGCAGCGCTGAAGTCCGCGCCGCGCTCGAAGCGGTGGCTGGCATCGGTGTGCAGTCCGTGACGGCGCGCCGTCTGGCGCACCGCGACGGGATCGAACCAGGCGGCCTCGACGAGCACGTTCTTGGTCTCGGGCGTAATCATCGAGTCCCAGCCGCCCATCACGCCGGCCAGTGCCAGGGCTTTGGCATGGTCCGCGACCACAAGGTCGGCGGGGTCGAGCACACGTTCAACGCCGTCGAGAGTTTTAAGACGCTCTCCCTTGCGGGCGCGGCGCACCACGATGCCGCCTTCGAGCTTGTCCAGATCAAAGGCATGGGTGGGCTGGCCCATGGCGAGCCAGGCAAAGTTGGTGGCATCGACAGCATTCGAAATCTTCTTCTGTTCAAGAAGCGCGAAGCAGGTGGAAACCTCCGCGCCTGGAAACCAATCACGCGATTCGCCGATGGTGACATTGCGCAGCACACGCGCGGTGAAGCGGCCGCAGGCATCTTCGGCTTCAATCTTCACCGGGTAGGGCTTGCCCGCGGGCTTTGATGCGGGGAGCGTGAAGGCGAGTTCAGGAAGCTGCAGCCCGTAGATGGCCGCGGCCTCGCGCGCCACGCCGTAGTGGTTCATCGCGTCCACGCGGTTGGTGGTGATGTCCATCTCGAAGAGCGAACCGTTGCCCTCGCCAAGCGGATAGATGCCTTCGACGGCGATGCCGCGCAGCGTCAGGTCTTCTGCAAGCTGCGTGTCGTCGGCCGGGAGTTCGGGCAGGTATGCTCTGAGCCATCGGGTGAGTATTTTCATGCGAACTGCCCCAGGAAGCGCATATCTCCAGAGAAGAAGCTGCCGATTTCGCTGATGCCGTATTTCATCATGGCAATGCGCTCGACGCCCATGCCGAAGGCGAAGCCGGAGATTTTCTTCGGATCGTAGGCCGGCTGCTTTTCGGCGGCGAAGGCGAAGACGGAGGGATCGACCATGCCGCAGCCGAGCAGCTCGATCCAGCCGGACTGCTTGCACTTGCGGCAGCCCTTGCCTCCGCAGAAGATGCAACTGATCTGCACGTCGGCCGAGGGCTCTGTGAACGGGAAGAACGATGGGAAGAAGCGCGTCTTGACCGCCGAGCCGAACAGCGCCTTCATGGCGTGGTCGAGCGTGCCCTTCAGATCGCTGAAGGTGATGTTGCGATCGACGCAGAGGCCCTCGACCTGGTGAAAGATGGGCGAGTGGGTAGCGTCGGCTGCGTCGTTGCGATGCACCTTGCCGGGAATGACGATGCGCACCGGCGGCGGCTGCTGCTCCATGGTACGCATCTGCACCGGCGAGGTGTGGGTGCGCAGGAGCAGGCGGTCGCGCGAGGGACGGCGTTCCTGATTGGCGACGACGAGCGTGTCCTGGGTGTCGCGCGCCGGATGACCGGGCGGAAAGTTCATGCTCTCGAAGTTGTAGTAGTCGGTCTCAACCTCCGGCCCCACGCCGACGGAGTAGCCCAGCGCCGCAAAGACCGAGACGATCTCATTCAAAGTGCGCGTGATGGGGTGTTCGG
>JAKCDN010000035.1 GCA_021841795.1 Acidobacteriota bacterium
AATCGGCCTCGCGCCGGCTGGGGCGGTTTGTGACGGCAATGCGCGGATAGGGATTGCTGCCGAGAAAGCGCACAAAAGCCGGCGCGCGCAGATGCATTCTTTCCAGAGCCTTTGCGCCGTAGATCGTTTCAAGGAGTGAGAACTGCGCCAGCAGCGACTCAAACTCCGATCCCGTCAGTTGCCAGCGAATCGTGCGTACCAGCCCGGCAAGATGCAAGCGCCGTGGATGTTGCGCCGAGGGTTGCAGCAGGCGTTCGAGCCGCGCCCGCAGATTGGGTGTGCGCCCGATATAGGGCTCGGCGCGCGCATCGGCGCCGTAAAGAGCAAAGACCGCCTGCGACTGCGGCAAACCAGCCAGAGCGGCGCTGGGATTCGCAGGATCAAAGGCGAGCGATGCGAGAGCAGGCGGCACAGTCTGAAATCACCTTGTATCGTGCATGAAGAAACCGGATGCACCCAGTGAGATTGTACGGTGGCAAGCAACCGGTCGCGGCGCAGGCGGACAAAGGCGCGGACATGATTGCAGGTTCCTCGCATCCGGCTCGGGAGCCGGCAAACCGGCCACATCCCGCTCACCCTCCGCCCGGACCCTGCACAATAGTAAGGGGAAAGGAAATCTCCGCCATGTTCGTACCAGCAACCTCCGCTTTAATGATTGCCTCTTTGCTGATGGCTCAGAGCCCTGCGCCGGTTACACCCGCGGGGCAGGAAGCGCAGGACACCGCGCATCCCGCCTCTTTGCGAACCGTCACCGTACCGGCGGGAACGGCGATTCCGCTCACGCTCATGAGCCCGATCAAGAGCAAATCGACCAGGCCGGGCGATCAAGTGCGCGCTCAGGTGGCATTCCCGGTAACCGTCGGATCGCAGCTTGCAGTCCCGGCGGGAGCATTTGCCGAAGGCGTCGTACAGAGGGTGAAAGCTCGCGCCCAGGCAAGCCAGGCGCCTTCTGTCCAGATTCATTTCACCCGGCTTGTCTTTGCTAACGGCTACGCGGTGGAGCTGGATGCCCAAAATCCTCAATCCTATCTGCTGCCTGACCACGACAACGGCTCCACATTGGAAGTTGCGGAATTATTGCCACTGCCGCTGCCGGGCGCGCACTTTGCCATGGGCGAGGGGCAGCAGACCACCATGCCTCCACTGCCGCAGGCCGGCCCATCCAAAGCTGTCGTCATCGGAGCGACTACGGGAGGCTTTGCGGCCTTCACCATCGGCATGCTGCTCTGGATGCATCACCGCGCAACCAGCTATGACTTCGTGGTCTTCGACGCGGGATGGCAGTTCAAGATGATACTCGGCCGCCCGCTGGTGCTCGATACGTCGCGCATTGCGGCAGTTTCAGCAACTCCAGGCGCGTAATCGCTCCGGTAATCGTTGCACTGACGATGCCTTTGCAGGACAATTGAACGCATCTCCGGGCTTTCCTCACCCGCGGCCGGGATGCTATGCTGCGAGCGCGGAGAAAAGCGATTTAGCAGATCAATATGCGTTGCGCGCCGCTGGCCCAGCTCGCTGGCCAGGGCCGGTCGCGCTCGGCAGGCATGGGATTGCAATCGGCAAGGGAGATTGAGCGTATGTGGTTCCTGGGAATGGATGTCGGCACGGGTGGCACACGGGTCGTCGTGGTGAGTGCCGCCGGCAAACTGATGGGGTCGGCCTCGTGCGATCACGCGCCATTTCGGGCCGAGCATCCTGGCTGGGCAGAGCAGGACCCCGAGGACTGGTGGCGCGCCGCGCAGGCGGCAATCCGCGCAGCCCTTGCCGCAACGCCCGAGCCCCGCGAGCCTATTGCGGCCCTCGCGCTCACCGGGCAGATGCACGGCGCCGTGATGCTGGACGGCAATGGAGCAGTTCTACGGCCTGCGCTCATCTGGTGCGATACGCGCACGCAGCCGGAGTGCGACTGGCTTACGCAACAAATCGGCTGCGAGAAACTGATCGAGCTCACCTGCAATCCGGCCCTACCCAACTTCACCCTCACAAAATTGCTGTGGGTGAAGACGCACCAGCCGCAGATCTTCGCCCGGATCAGGCACGTGCTATGCCCGAAGGACTATGTGCGCTATCGGCTGACGGGCGAGTTCGCGATCGACGTGCAGGAGGCCAGCGGAACCTTGCTGCTCGACGTGGCGCACCGGCGCTGGTCGCGCCAGGTGGCTGAAACCGCCGGCATCGACATGAGTTGGCTGCCCAACGTTTACGAGTCGCCCGAGATCTGCGCGCGCATCAGCGAAACCGCCGCGGGCCTGACGGGGTTGGCCACCGGCACGCCGGTGGCCGCCGGCGCCGGCGACCAGGGCGCGGGTGCCGTGGGCATGGGCATCCTGCAGCCCGGCAGTGTCTCGGCAACCATCGGCACCTCAGGCGTGGTCTTTGCCGCCACGGCCGAGCCCACCAAGGATCCAAAAGGGCGTCTGCATACGTTTTGCCACGCCGTGCCGGGCCTCTGGCACGTGATGGGCGTAACCCAGGGCGCCGGATTGAGCCTGAACTGGCTGCGCAGCGCCTTCTTTGCCGGACAAAGCTACGACTCACTCAGCAGCGCCGCGGAAAAGATCCCGCCCGGCAGCGATGGATTGGAGTGGGCGCCGTATCTGCTCGGCGAGCGCACGCCCCATCTCGATCCAACGGTGCGCGCCGCTTTTGCCGGCATCGGCGTGCAGCACACCGCCGCGCATTTTGTGCGCGCCGTGTTGGAGGGTGTGGCGTACTCCCTCGAGGACACATTTACGCTGTTTGCCGAGTTAGGCATTCCCGTAACGGCCATACGCCTGGGCGGCGGCGGCGCGCGCGGCGCGTTGTGGCGCAGGATTCAAGCTGGCATCTACGGCAAAACCGCGGAAGTGCTTGTCGCTGAAGAAGGCGGAGCCTTCGGCTGCGCTCTGCTGGCCGGCGTCGGCGCGGGCCACTGGAAGAATCTCGACGAAGCCTGCGCCCACGCCATCGAAGTCGCCGAGCGCATACAGCCCGATGCGGCCGACATTATCGCCTACAAAGCAGGCTACGCGCGGTGGAGAAAACTCTATCCTGCGCTGCGCGGCCTGCGATAGCGCGCAGCCTTCGCGTCCGCCTGCGGCAATCGATGCCGCAGGCTGATGTCTGCTCCGTCGCCCGCAGAATCGACGCGTGCGCCAGGCAAGGATGCGCCAAGGACCGGGACGGAGAGAACTACGAGACCGCGAAATCCGCAAAGGCGAACCGGTCGCGGGTGACAATCTCTCCGCTCTGAAGCGGAAGCGGCGTCTGGAACATGGGTCCTGCGTAAACGCAGGTGTGGAACTCGCCGCGCTCGGCGCAGGGGTCAATGCCGTCCGGAAGCTCGCGCAACAAATCCTGGTCGAACTCCCGCCCGGCAAAGCTCGCCGGCAGCTTTTCCGTGTCAACGCAGGAGATACGCGCGCGCAAGCCGCCGGCGATCATCTCGCGGGCCAGGATATCGGTAGGAATCTTCCACAGCGGAAACAGCGGATCGAGTCCCGTGGGCGCCAGGTTGCGCTCGCGATAGGCGCGCACGTCCTCAAGAAATAAATCGCCAAAGGCAATGGCCTCGATGCCTTCTTTCACCGCGCGCCCGCAGGTCTCGGCCATGCGCTGCTCGTAAACCTCATTGGGACACGGCCACGGCAGCGGCACGATCCACAAGGGCAAGCCCGCCGCCGCGGCCTGCGCTTCAAGCACCGTGCGGCGTACGCCGTGCATCGCCACGCGATCGAACTCGGCGTTGAGCGTGGTCACCAGGCCGCAGAGTTCGATCGCCGGATCGCGGCGCAGGACGTGGAGGGTCCATGCGCTGTCCTTGCCGCTGCTCCATGAAAGAAGAACGCGCTTCATACAAGCAGGCTACCAGTCTTCCGCCGCATCTCCGCGTTGCATGCCTGCGCGGCCGGCGACGCCACGCGGATTGCCACGCGCATCGATTTCCCAATAGACTTGTGAAGTAACTCTGCCACGTCCTGTGCGGAAGTGGTGAAATGGCAAACACACCAGCCTTAGGAGCTGGCGCCCAAAAGGCTTGCGGGTTCAAGTCCCGCCTTCCGCACCAGAACCCGCTGCGACCCGCCATCCCATCCTGCGTTGCGCCATGGAGCCGGCGGCTCGATCCTCATCGCTGCGGAGCTGCGGCCGGTAAGCTTTGCCTGCGCAGCGCGGGAACGGCGCCTTGGTGTGCTCCGGGGCTGGCCCAGGCCTGGTAGCTCGCAAACAGGAACTGCGCGCCCAGAATCAGCAGCCACACCCAGAGAGCAAGGCGGAGCGGTCGGCGCGGAACATGCGCGCTCGCGAGCGTTCCAGCGATTGCGCCCGCGACCCCGCCGGCGATAAGGCGCAGCAGCAGATCGGGATTCGTGGCGTGTGCAAACCAGTGTGCGCCGCTGCCGATGAGCGAAACCAGAAAACCGAACACGATGTCAGTGCCGACCACCTGCGCCGGCTCGAGCGCTGAAAAGCTGAGCAGCGCGGCGCTGCCCAGTGCGCCTGCTCCCGCCGACGAAAAACCTACCTCGACGCCCACGGGAAACATGAGCAGCGCCAGCCACGAGCTGCGATCGCGCGCGTTGGCATCCCGCCGCATCGGACGGAAGGAATAGATAATCTGCCAGCTTGCGGTGGCGACCAGGATCGCGCCCAGACCCGCGTTGAGAAGATTCGCCGATCCTGTGCTGACGAGATGGCGGAGAAAGAGCGAGCCCAGCAGCACGCCGGGCACGCCGCCGAGAAGCATGAAACCGAGCGTGCGCCAGGCAACATTGCGCGCAGCGATTTGGGCCGGCGCCAGGATGAGCTTCACCGCGGCGGAAAACGTGAGCCCGATGCCGACAGCTACCGGCGCCGGCACGCCCAGAAACAGCACCAGCACGGGCACGGTGATGGTGCCGGCGCCGACGCCGGTCAGCGCAATAAACAGCGCGATGAAGAATCCGATAAGGTAAGGCATTTGCTGATTTCCGTTTTCTGCGGCTCAACGTTCTCTGGCCGTTGTTAAAAGGCCCCATCAATCGCGCGGATACTAACCTGCGCAGCAGCAGAATCTAAAACCCGTTTTGTCTTGCGCCATCCAGGGCGAGCCGCCGACAGGCTGCCCCGCCCTGGACTGGTTGCCAAGCGCGCCGGCCGAAGTTCTCGCCCGCCGGCGACGCCGCATACGCACTACTCGCTAGCTCGCGGCTTGAATGTGAATCCCGCACTCGACCTTGCGCCCCGCCCAGCGGCCGGAGCGCGGATCGTTCGGATCGAGCGGCAGAGTCGTGCAAGGCTGGCACCCGATCGATGTATAGCCGCGCTCGTAAAGCGGCAGTTTGGGAATCTGCAGTTGCTCGCACGCGTACCAGACGTCGCGCGTAGTCCATTCCGCAAGAGGCGCCAGCTTGAGCACCTGTTTGCCGCCGGGCAGGGTGAACATGGCCTGCTCCGCCAGTTCAGTGCGGCTGCGCGCCTGCTCGCGGCGCAATCCGGTCAGCCACACGCGGTAACCGGCTACCGCCTTGAATAGCGGCTCTACCTTGCGCAGACCGCAGCAGCGATCCGGAGCCGATTGATACAGCAATCCGTGCTCCGCCTCCTGTTCGTTCACGGTCTTTTCCGGCAACAGATTCACCAGGTTCAGATTCCACTCGCGCGCAATGCGGTCGCGGTAAGCATAGGTTTCGGCAAAGTGATATCCGGTATCGAGAAACAGCACCGGAATGCGCGGATCGAGCGCGATGGCGAGCCTGGCAAGCAGCACGTCCTCCGCCTGAAAGCTGCACGTCAGGCACACATCGCCCAGCCCCGTCACTTCGCGTTCAAGCCTGGCCCGCACCGCATCAAGCTTCGCATTTACTTCCGCCGCAATCTCCTGAACACTCATTACAGATCCGCTCCTTCTGAAGAGATGAAAATGCCTGCACGCCTGAGCAACTGATGTATGGCTGTCACTGCATGCATCTGGTTCTGCGCGTCGAGCGTGATGTCGAATCCGCCCGCACTCGCCGTCAATGCGCCGTCTTCGCCCGTGCGCGCGATCAGCGCGATCAGCCCCGACTGAACCAGCGCGTCCGCAAGCGCATCGCGGAATTGCTGCTTCCCGGCCCGGTCCAGCTCATCGGCATCCACCAGGCTCGTCACTGCGCCCACGGCGAACAACGAGCGCTCCACGGCATCGATAAGCTCCGCGGGCCCGGTCAGCTCCAGCGCTCCGCCGCGATGGCCCCACCTGGCTTCGCGCTCGCCCGCGGTGACGCGTCCCCAGGCCCCGCTCTCGTCTTCGTCGCCCGCAACCGTCTGCCCCTGCGCCGCCGTCACCATGCCCGCGGCCACGGTTGCATTGGTCTCGGGATCGATCAGAATCAGCGCGCCCGTCGACCGGTTATCGCGGTAGAGATCGAGGGCAATGGGCTGCAGAAGATGCAGCGAAACTGCGCCGATATCGTTCATGCGCAACGTCGGCGCGGGCTCGTGCCTGAGCGCGCCCAGGTCCACACGATGCTCGACTGATGAGATGGAGGCTGGGACGGTATGGCTGGTGTGCTTCAGAAGGTAGCGCCGATTGGAGTCAAGCGGGCGTTGATCCATCCACACCAGCGAGGCCTTGATGTTGCGCGCCACCGCCGGTGCGTCTTCCCGATCCGCAATCAGGTCGCCGCGGCTGATATCGATCTCGCGGTCAAGCACCAGCGTGATCGAAAGCGGCGCAAAGGCCTCCTCCAGATCGCCGTCGAAGGTGACAATGCGCTCGACCTTCGCCTTGCGGCCCGAGGGGAAGGCCGTGACCGTTTCGCCCACGCGAATTGCGCCCGACGCAATCTGTCCGGCGAAGCCGCGAAAGGTATGGTCGGGCCGCAGCACCCTCTGCACCGGAAAACGGAACGAGGTGTTCTGCGTGCGATTGATTGCAGGCAGAGCCTCCAGCAGCTCCAGCAGCGCAGGTCCGTCGTACCACGGCATCGCGCCGGAAGTCTTCGCCGCGCGATGCACCACGTTGTCGCCCTTCAGGGCGCTGACGGGCACAAAGTGCGCTTCAACGGCGGTGCCGGTGTCTTGGGCAATCTGCGCCAGAATCGCGCGAAACTCCGCTTCGATGGCGCGAAACACCGATTCCTCATAGGCGATCAGATCCATCTTGTTCACCGCCACCAGCACGTGGCGCACGCGCAGGAGAGAGGCAATGTAGGCATGACGCCGCGATTGAATCTGCACCCCTTTGCTTGCATCGATGAGCACAATCGCGGCATCGGCCGTCGATGCGCCTGTGGCCATGTTGCGCGTGTACTGTTCGTGACCCGGCGTATCGGCGATGATGAACTTGCGCTTTGCCGTCGAAAAGTACCTGTAGGCCACATCGATCGTGATGCCCTGCTCCCGCTCGGCGCGCAGCCCGTCGGTAAGCAGCGCAAAATCGATCTGTCCGGGTGCCGTAGTGCCTTTGCCCTCGATCGAACGCACCTGATCGTCGTATACCGACTGCGTGTCATACAGCAGCCGGCCAATGAGCGTCGACTTGCCGTCGTCCACGCTTCCGGCCGTGGAAAAGCGCAGCAGATCCTTCTCGCGCTCCGCGGCCAGAAACTCTCCGATCTCGAATCCCTTGTCTTCCATCTCCGTCGCAATCTGCAATGTGACCTCCAGCATCCTTTGGTTCCTGTCGATTCGTCCTTGATTCCTGCGCCTGCGGCCTTTCGCCCCCGTGCGCTCGGCTCCGGGTTTTCGAACCGAGCGAAACCGGAATCTGCGCCTTCAGGAACCGCATGAACGAGAAACGCTTTAGAAGTAGCCTTCGCGCTTCTTGATCTCCATCGAGCCATCCTGATCGTGATCGATGACGCGGTTGGCGCGCTCGGATGAGCGGAACGAAATCAGCTCGTCAATAATCGCGGGAATGGTTTCGGCATCGGAGCGAATCGCGCCCGTGCACGGGCTGCAGCCGAGCGAACGCAGTCGGCTCTTGACCATCTGCGGCTTCTCTCCAGGCCGCGCGACAAAATCCTGCTCGATGGGGAGGAGCGCGTCTCCACGCACGTACATGGGCCGCTCTTTCGCGAAGTAAAGATCCACCACGGGAATGTTCTCCTCGTGGATGTACTGCCACACATCCATTTCAGTCCAGTTTGAAAGCGGGAAGACGCGGATGCTCTCGCCGGGATGGATGCGCGCGTTGTACAGATTCCACAGTTCCGGCCGCTGGTTTTTCGGATCCCACTGCCCCGCCGCATCGCGAAAAGAGTAGATGCGCTCCTTGGCCCGCGACTTCTCTTCGTCACGCCGTGCGCCGCCGAAGGCGGCGTCGAAGTTGTAGTGGCGCAAACCGTCGAGCAGCGCCTGCGTCTTCAGCAGCGCGCAGCATCTCCGCGTGTCCAGCGCAATCGGATTGGTTCCCGCGGCGATTGCGGGCTCGTTCCGCCAGACCAGCAGCTCCGCGCCCACCTGCCGCGCCATCTCATCGCGGAAAACGATCATCTCGCGAAATTTGAATCCGGTATCGATATGCAGAAGCGGAAACGGAATGGGCGCGGGATAAAACGCCTTTTGCGCCAGGCGCAGCATGACCGACGAGTCTTTCCCAATGGAATAGAGCATCACGGGACGTTCGAACTCCGATGCGACCTCGCGCAAAATGTGGATGCTCTCGGCCTCAAGCAGGCGCAGATGATTCAGGCGCCTGGGCAGGGGCCTGCTCGCGGACGAAGGGGCTCGGAGGATTTCGGTTTCGACAGCAGGCATTGTGACCTCGGGGATTCGGGGTTGGCGCTGAAGGCCGGAGACGTGCAGACACAGACCCGGCGTTCAACTGCGGGTGCGTCTTCTTTCAATTGTTCCTGAGGAGAAGAGACTAGCGTGTACACCCGTCAGCGATGTGCGACAGGCAACAACAACACGCGATTTGCAGAGTGCAAACCATAAGTAGACTTATATTAGCAAAATCCACGACACCGCGCAACGGACGCCACCCGCGTAGACATGTCAATCGCATTAGGATTTTGAACAGCGCGCAGGATCAGCTTTGAAAGGGCACAGCTTCAGCTGAAACCGTGCCCTTTCAAAGCAAAATCATCACATATCTTGAAATGCGATGGCCCTGCCCGCGTAGAATCGGCGCGGCGTCCTACTTCAACCGCGCGCCCAGCGGAACATCTTCCAGGAATCCGGCGAGCACCGGCGCGCCGCCTTCCAGCGAAGCCGCCAGCAGCATGCCGTTCGACTCCAGTCCGCGCATTTTGCGCGGCGCAAGATTGGCGACGATCACAATCTTTCTTCCGATGAGCTTCTCCGGCTCGTAGTGCTGCGCAATGCCGGCCAGTATCTGACGCTTTTCGTAGCCGAGATCGACTTCGAGCCGCAGCAGCTTGTCGGCTTTGGGCACACGCTCCGCGACAAGAATCTGCGCCACGCGCAACTCCACCTTGGCAAAGTCGTCGATGGTGATGTGGGCTGCTCCCTCGATGACCGATGCTGGCGCTTCCACCGCGGCCGGCGCAGGCGCGGCCGCAGAGGCCTGCGGTGCGAGGGGTTCAGTCGCTTTTTTCGCGGCTGCCGGCGCGGCGGGCGCCGGAACCGGAGCTTCGGCAGCCTGTATTGCAGCGGCGGCCGGCGGTGCGGCAGGCGCAATCGTGGCTTCGCTTACGCCGTTCGCGCTTGCCGCTTCCACGGCCGTACGGTTGTTTTCGTCTTCGAGTTTCTGCATACGCTCCACTGCATCCTTCTCCGCGCGGGGAAACAACGGTGCGGGCTCGCCAAACTTTGTGCCCGGCTGCAGGCCGCCCCACGCAAGGTGAATCAGAAATCCGTTCTTGGCTGCATCGGCCAACTCACCCTGGCCGAGCTGCCGCCAGACCTTGGCCGCTGCGTCGGGCAGGATGGGATAGGCCAGCGCCGTGATCACGCGAATCGCCTCCGCCGCCGTCGCCAGCACGCGCGCCTGCAGAGCCGCATGCTCCGCATCGCTGCGCTCGGGCGTCTTCTTCCACGGCGCGTTCGCGGTTAAGTATATGTCGGTTGCGGCCACAAGGAGCCACAGAGACTTCAACGCCTCGGAAAAGTTCAATTGGTCGAAGGCCGGACCAAAGACAGCAATTGCGGCCTCGGCATGGGCGCGCAGCGTAGTTTCGGCCGGTGTTGCCGCGCCCGCTTCCGGTGCCACGCCGCCGCAGTATTTGTGCACCATGTTGACCACGCGGCTCACCAGGTTGCCGTAGCCGTTGGCCAGGTCGCCGTTGTAGCGCTGCACCAGCGCCTCAAACGTAAAATTGCCGTCCTGCCCGAAAGGAATCTCGCGCAGCAGAAAATAGCGCAGCGCATCCGCGCCCAAAACCTCATGCACCGTCTCGGCGCGCACAATATTACCGCGCGACTTCGACATCTTGCCCTGGTCAAACAGCAGCCACCCGTTGGCGCGCACCGAGCGCGGCAGCGCAACCCCCGCCGCCATCAGGAACGCCGGCCAGTACACGCAGTGGAAACGGCTGATCTCCTTGCCGATCAGGTGAATATCGGCCGGCCAGAATTTCCTGAACTTCTCCTGATCCTTCGGATCGTCCGAGCCGTAGCCGATCGCCGTAGCGTAGTTGGCCAGGGCGTCGAGCCACACGTAAATCACGTGCCTCTCGTCGCCGGGAACGGGAATCCCCCAGTCGAAAGTGGTGCGGCTCACGGAGAGATCCCTGAGACCGCTGCGCACAAAGCTGATCACCTCGCGGCGCGTGGATTCCGGTCCCATGAATCCCGGATTCGCCTCGTAAAACTCCAACAGCCTGCGCTCGAAGGCCGAGAGCTTGAAAAAGTAGTTCTCCTCACTTACGGTCTCGGTTACGCGCCCGCAGTCGGGGCAGATTGTTCCGGGCGGCCCGTCGACGTAAGCCTCATCCGACACGCAGTACTGGCCGGCGTAGCGGCCCTTGTAAATGTAGCCGCGGTCGCGGAGCGTCGCAAACAGGTGCTGCACGCGGCGCACGTGCCGCTCTTCCGTGGTGCGGATAAAGTCGTCGTAGGTAAGTTCAAGCCGATCCCACAGGCCGCGAAACTCGCCCGCAATCCGGTCAGCAAACTCTTGCGGCGAGCAGCCTGCAAGTTTTGCCGAGCGTTCAATCTTCTGCCCATGCTCGTCGGTGCCCGTCAAAAACCACGTTTCGATGCCCAGTGCCCGTTTCCGCCGCGCAACCGCGTCGCAAACAATGGTTGAGTAGGCGTGGCCCAGATGCGGCCGCGCGTTCACGTAGTAAATGGGCGTGGTGAGGTAAAAGCGGCCCGCGGGCGAGCCCGGATTTCCGTTGGCTTCAGTCATGTAAAGGCGCATTCCGTTCGCGCAAGCGTGTGCGAAGGTCTGCTTCCATCTTACGGTATCGCGTACCAGCGCTCCGAGCGCGCGGACTCGGCCCTGGGCGGCCAGTGCCGCATGCGGGGCGACGCCGCCCCGGGTGATAAAATCACGAAGAAAATCAAGGATTTTTGAGGATTTCGCGTGGTCCTGGAATTGGAAAAACGGCTTGCGGAGTGCGTCCGCGCCGCGCTCAAAGAAAAATACTCCCTCGAAGTGGCGAATATCCCGCTGGAGACGCCGCCCACGCTCAATCTGGGCGAGGTCGCAACGCCCATCGCCCTGCAGCTGGCTCGGACGCTGCGCAAAGCGCCGAAGATGATCGCGCAGGAGATCGTCGACGCGCTGGGTTCGATCGCGGGCTTTGCGCGCTTCGAGGTCGCCGGGGCAGGATACATCAATGCGTACCTGGATCGTGGCGCGGCGGTTGGGCTCATCGCCCGTGCCGACGCCGCCGGGCTCGCGATGCAGGGGCATGTGCTCGTGGAGCACACCAGCATCAATCCCAACAAGGCCGCGCACATCGGACACCTGCGCAATGCCATTCTCGGCGATACCCTGGTGCGCCTGCTGCGCGCCGCCGGCCTGCAGGTCGACGTGCAGAACTACATCGATAACACCGGCGTGCAGGTGGCCGATGTGGTGGTCGGCTTTCTGCATCTTGAGAAGATGACGCTGGCCCAGGTTCGCGCTCTCATAGCGGAATGCGAGCGTCGCCATGCCATCGATGGCGGCTATACCGCTGCCATCGACTACTACTGCTGGGACTTGTACGCGCGCACCTCAAGCTGGTACGGCCAGGGATCGGCCGAAGACCAGGCCTCCAGAAAAGCCATTCGTCTGGACACACTGCATCGGATCGAGCAGGGCGGCAATGAAACCGCGGAAATTGCCGAACTGATTTCAACTGCCGTCCTGCGCCGCCACCTTGAGACCATGCTGCGCCTCGGCATCGAGTATGATTTCCTGCCCCGCGAGAGCGAGATTCTGCACCTCAGGTTCTGGGAAGCGGCCTTCGAAAAGTTGAAACAGGCAGGCGTTCTCTATTTCGAGAGTGCGGGCAAAAACAAAGGCTGCTGGGTCATGAAGCGCCCCGGCGCGGAAACCGCCGCCAGCGAAATCGATGAAGATGCAAAGGTCATTGTCCGCTCGAACGGAACCGTGACCTACGTCGGCAAAGACATCGCCTATCACCTGTGGAAGTTCGGCCTGCTCGGCCGCGACTTCGGCTATAAGCCGTTCTTCCCCTATCCCCACCACGAGTGCTGGATTTCGACCGTGCAGGGCGAGGAAGATCACCCGCACTTCGGTGGCGCCACGGCGATTTACAACGTGATCGATGCCCGCCAGGCCGATCCGCAGGCCAACGTGATCCAGGCGTTGCGCGGCATGGGCTATACCGATCAGGCCGACCGCTATACGCACTTCAGTTACGAGATGGTTGCGCTCACGCCGCGCTGCGCCCAGGAGCTTGGCTACAGCGTCCCTGAAGAAGACCGCGGCCGCGCCTACATTGAGGTGAGCGGGCGCAAGGGCTTCGGCGTCAAGGCCGACGACCTGATTGACAAGCTGATCGCTTCGCTTCAGCCTCTGGTTGACGAAAAGCAGGCCGCAAGCCCCGAGCCGGTCCGCCGCAGGATTGCCGTGCAGATCGCCATCGGCGCCCTGCGCTACTTCATGCTCAAAGTCACGCGCAACTCCGTAATTGCCTTCGACTTTAACGATGCGCTCAGCTTCGAGGGCGAGACCGGGCCCTACATCCAGTACGCGGTGGTGCGCATTCGCAACATCTTCCGCAAGGGCGGCACTACGGCCGAAGCCGCGTTGGCGCGGTTAGTGGAGTTGGCGGAGCCGGGCGCGCATCTTCGCGGCGAAGGCAACGAAGATATCTGGGCGCTGTGGTTGCGGGCGGGACGTTTTTCCCAGGTTTTGCAGCAGTGTATTGCCACGTCGGAGCCAGCCTACCTCGCCAAACACGCCTTCCAGCTCGCACAGGAGTTTGCCAACTTCTACCATCGCCACCACATCCTGACCGAAGAGGACCCGGCGCGAAAGACGTTTCTCCTTGCCACCGCCGCCCTTACGCTGCGC
>JAKCDN010000378.1 GCA_021841795.1 Acidobacteriota bacterium
ATTGCCGTCCGCGCCAGCCGGAGCGCGCATTGTGGCCGCGGTGCGCAGCGCGCCGTTGCTGGCGCACTTCGATTTGCAGGAGTTCTGGCCGCAGGCCGAGGAAGCATTTCTGATCAAGCAGATTGGCCGCACGTGGATTGTGACCGGGTCCGATCCGTCGGGTGTTCTTTATGGCGAGCTGGAGCTGGCCGATCGCATGCGCGCGGCGCATGCGCTGCCTGCGGGCATCGACGACATGGAGCATCCGGCCGTCAAGCTGCGCGGAACCTGCATCGGCATGCAAAAGCAGGAGATCACGTACGATGGCGCGGAGTACGACTACCCTTATACGCGCGCAAATTTTCCGTTTTTCTACGATAAGGCGGCGTGGACGAAGTATCTCGACATGCTGGCCGAGGAGCGTTACAACGCGCTGTATCTGTGGAATGGGCACCCGTTTACCAGCCTGCTGAAACTGCCGAAGTACCCGGAGGCGCAAGAGCTGCCCACGGCGCAGCTTGACGAAAACATCGCCATGTTCAAGTGGCTGACGGCGGAGGCCGACCGGCGGGGCATCTGGGTGCTGCAGGGCTTCTACAACATTCATCTATCGCACACGTTTGCGCGGGCGCACCATCTTCCGTATCACCTGTCGGCGCCGAATGCGGAGGCCGCCGCATACACGCGTTACGCGATCTCAGAGTTTGTGCGGGAGTATCCGCACGCGGGGCTGATGATGACGCTGGGAGAGGCGCTGAGCCCGCGCTACGGGGCCGAGTGGCTGACACAGACGATCATTCCCGGCGTGAAAGACGGGCTGAGGGAACTTGGCATCAAGGAGGAGCCGCCGATCGTGGTGCGGGCGCATGCGACCGACATCGATGCGGTGATGAAGGCCGCGCTGCCCCTCTACACGAATATCGACACGATGTTCAAGTGGAATGGCGAGTCGCTGACCTGGACCAATGTGCGCGGGTCTGTGCGCAACCGTTTCACCATGCTTGCGCAATCGTCGAATATGGCCATTGCCAACGTGCACCTGCTTTCGAATCTGGAGCCGTTCCGGTGGGGCGATCCCGACTTTATCCGCCAGACGGAGAGCAGCTTTCAGCGCATCGGGATCGAGGGACTGCATGTTTATCCCCTGCGCTACTGGGACTGGCCGTATGCAGGCGACAAGACAGATCCGCTGCTGCTGCAAACCGATCGGGACTGGATCTGGTTTGCGGCGTGGGGCCGCTATGCGTGGAACCCGAATCGCGATGCAGAGAAGGAACATGACTACTGGGTGGGTCAATTTGCAGAGAAGTACGGATCGACGGAGGCCGCGGAGAAGATTCTGGCCGCTTACACAGATGCCGGCCCCTGCCAGCCGGAACTGCTGCCGCGCATCGGCATCACGGAGGGCAATCGCCAGGCGTTCGCGCTGGGAATGACGATGCCGCAGTTGATCGACCCGGCGCGTTTCAATCCCGCCGAGACGTTGTGGACGGGCGACGCGCCGGCGGGCGAGCGCCTGGCGGACTATGTCGCCGAAGAGGTGAAGAACGAGCCGCACCACGGCGAGACGCCGATCGGCGTGAGCGATGCCGCGCTAACCGCTTCAAAGGCGGCGTTGGCGTCAGTTGAGGCGGCCGGTCCATACGTGACGAAGAACCATGCGGAATATGAGCGCGTTGTGAATGACATGCACGCGATCGAACTGCTGATGGAGTTCTACAACGCAAAGACGCTGGCGGCCGAGCAGGTGCTGCTCTATGGGTACGATCGCGATGCGTCGCACCTGAGCAAGGCGGAAGCGTTGCTGAGCGCGAGCGTGGACAGCTTCCGCGAGCTGACGGCGATTGCAGGCCCGGCGTACCGCACCGCGACCGGCATGGAGACATCGCAACGCCAGATTCCCTTTCGCGGAGGGATGAATCAGTATCCCAACTGGCAACAGTGCCTGCCGATGTACGAGAAGGAACTGGCAACGTTCCGCAAGCGGATGGGGCAACTGAGCCGGGGCGCCGCCATTGAAGAGAACAAGGCGGCTGAGCCGCTGCCGCAGGTTGCCTTCACGCTGCAGCCGGGCGCAGGGCAGTCGTTCACGGTGGAGAAAGGCGCGAGTCTGTTTGTCGGCGGCAAGGTTGCAATCAGCGATCTTGCACCGGAGCTGAACGGGATGAAGGGAATCCGCGTTGCACCGAACGAGGGCGGGCCGATGCGCTTCAATCTCGCAGCGCCCGCACAGATCCTGGTGGGTTTTGCGAGCGATGCGTCGAAGAGCAGTTCGATGCTTGATCCGGAGACCGAGCAGTGGAACCTGGTGCTGCTGAACGCAGTTGGGGCGCGGAAGATTCCCGACATGGCGGTGTGGGGCAAGCCGCTTCCTGCCGGAGACAACGAGCTCGATCTGGGCAAAGGGGCGTACGTGATTCTGGGCTTTATTCCCGCCGATTATCATGTCGCGCCGCACGTCAACCTGGCCACGGCCGGCAGCGGAGGACAGCCTAATCTGGACTGGCTGTTTGAGTGAGGGGCAGCGCGCAATGCGCCGCGGCGGGAATGAGACGAGAGCAGGGCGGCCAGGCAGTATCGACATAGAGCAACGACCGGCGTTGGGAGTGAAACGTGCGCCGGTGCAGGGTCGAGGAGGGCCGGTTCTTCGCTCC
>JAKCDN010000036.1 GCA_021841795.1 Acidobacteriota bacterium
AGCCACCGTGATCGACCGGCGCAGCTTGCCCGGCGGGCTGAATACCTACGGCGTGGCCGAATACAAGCTGCGCGCGGCGGACAGCGTGCGCGAGGTGGACATGATCCGCAGGCTGGGCGTGGAGTTCCGCTGCGGCGTTGACGTGGATTCGATTTCCGCGCTGGAGACCCTGGAGCGGGAGTTCGATTTCATCTTTCTCGGCCTGGGGCTGGGCGCGATGCAGCGCCTCAACATCCCCGGCGAGGATGCCGACGGCGTGATGAATGCGCTCGAGCTCATTGCGGCGTACAAGACCGGCCACCTGCGCCAGGTGCGCGGAACCGTCATCGTGGTGGGCGCGGGCAACACCGCGATCGACGCGGCCAATGCGGCCCGCCGGCTGGGCGCCGAGACCGTATATATGTTGTACCGGCGCGGCGAGCAGGAGATGTCGGCGTTCGATTTCGAGTACGAGCACGCCAAGCAGGAGGGCGTGCAGTTCCTGTGGCGGCGGATGCCGGTGGCGATCCGCACGGATGCGCACGGGCGGCTGCTGCTCGACACCGTGCAGGTGCGGCCGGCCGGCGGCCGGCTCGATGTGATTCCGGACTCCGAGGCCGCCATATCCTGCGACATGGTGGTTCCGGCCATCGGCCAGTCGCCGCTGACCGGGATGCTGGAGAAGCTGCGCGGCGTCGAGGTGCGGAACGGGCGCATTGCAGTGGAGCGCGAGACCGGCCGCACCGGAAATCCGCGCTACTATGCCGGCGGCGATTGCGTGAATGGCGGCCGCGAGGTGGTGGATGCGGTGGCGGGCGGCAAGCGCGCGGCCGAAGCGATTTTGCAATCCGCGGAGGTGGCCCATGCCTGATATGCGCGTACGGAACTTTGCCGGAAAGATCGACTGCCCCAACCCCTTCTGGCTGGCCTCCGCGCCGCCCACCAATACCGGGGAGATGATCATGCGCGCCTTCGACGCCGGCTGGGGCGGCGCGGTGTGGAAGACGATCGGCGAACCAGTGGTGAACGTCAGCTCGCGCTACTCCTCCATCGACTGGAACGGCCAGCGCATCATGGGCTTCAACAATATTGAGCTGATCAGCGACCGCACCGTGGAGCAGAACCTGGCCGAGATGGCCGAGGTCAAGAGGCGCTACCCGCGCCACGCCGTGATTGCTTCGCTGATGGTGGCGTCGAACCGCGAGACCTGGCATGACATTGTGGCCCGGGCCGAGGATGCGGGCGCGGACGGGCTGGAGCTGAACTTCGGCTGTCCGCACGGAATGAGCGAGCGCGGCATGGGCTCGGCCGTCGGCCAGGTGCCCGAGTACGCGGAGATGATTACGGCCTGGGTGAAAGAGAAGGCGAAAACGCCGGTGATGGTCAAGCTCACGCCCAACATCGGCGATATCCGCACCGTGGCGCGCGCGGCCAGGCGCGGCGGCGCTGACGCATTGTCGGCGATCAATACCATCAATTCAATTACCGGCATCGATCTGGATACGTTTGTGCCCAGGCCGAATGTGGACGGCAAAAGCTCCCACGGCGGCTACTGCGGGCCGGCCGTGAAGCCGATCGCATTGAACATGGTGCAGCAGATCATGTCCGACCCCGAAGCGGCGCTGCCGCTCTCGGGCATCGGCGGCATCGGCTCCTGGCGCGATGCTGCGGAGTTCATGCTGCTGGGCTGCGGAACCGTCCAGGTGTGCACGGCCGTAATGCACTACGGCTACCGCATCGTCGAAGACATGATCGAGGGGCTGGACAACTGGATGCGCGAAAAGGGCTTCAAGTCCATCGAGGACTTTCGCGGGCTGTCGGTCGCCAGGGTCACGGAGTGGAAGCACCTGAATCTGAACTTCAGAATCGTGGCCCGCATCGACGAGCAGAAGTGCATCGGCTGCGATCTGTGCCACATTGCCTGCTGGGACGGCGCGCACCAGTGCATCCATCTCGATCGCGTCAGCGGGCCGGTGAACGGGCACGTGGAATTGCATCCCATCCCGGCCGCGAAGGAAAGCGCAAGCCGCGCCTCGATTGCGGAGACGCCGGTCACGCGCCCCGAGCGCGAGGCCGCACTCACGGTGGGACCGTATCCCACGCCTCTGGCGCGCATTCCGCGCGTGGATGAGACCGAGTGCGTGGGCTGCAATCTCTGCTCCTGCGTGTGCCCGGTGGATGGATGCATCGACATGGTGCGCGTCGACAAGGATGTGGCGCCGGAAACCTGGGACGAGCGCACCAAGGACGCGGCGTGCGCGCCCTTGCGCCGCTGATCCCGGCCGGCGGAAGCGGCGGAGCTGCAACCCGGCGAACCCAAGCTTGGCGCGCCCGCGGCGCCGGCCCGCTGCAACCATGACATGATGGCGTCTTTATTGCCTGCACAGTAGATTTGAGACAGGGCACGCACCACGGAGGAGGTCCCGTGAGCTCGGTCGATCCGTCTCTATCCAATCAGGATCTGCGCCCGGTGCCGCCGGAAAAGCGCAACTGGACCTTCTACAACTACACCGCGCTGTGGTTTTCCATGTGCATGGAGATCACCACGTATCGGCTGGCGTCGGGACTGATTGCCAACGGCATGGACTGGAAACAGGCCATTGGAACGGTGCTGCTGGGCAACCTGATCGTGCTGGTGCCGATGCTGCTCAATGCCCACGCGGGCGCCAAGTACGGGATTCCGTTTCCGGTGTTTCTGCGCGCTCCCTTTGGGGTGCGCGGGGCAAACCTGGCCGCGCTGCTGCGCGCCGTGGTGGCCTGCGGATGGTTCGGCATCCAGTCGTGGATCGGCGGCAGTGCCATTGACGCCATGCTGACCGTGATCCGGCCGTCGACGGCCGGCAATCGGGACCTGTTGTGGGCGTGCTTTCTGGGTTTCTGGCTGCTGAACATGGTGGTGGTCTGGCGCGGCGTGGAGTCCATTCGCCGGCTCCAGGCCTTCGGCGCGCCGTTCATGTTCGTCATGGCTGCGGCGCTGCTCGTCTGGGTCCGCGTGAAGGCGGGCAGCTTCGGCGTAATGCTCTCCACGCCGAGCCGATTCCACTCCACGCACGCATTTCTCGCCGTGTTTTTTCCCTCGCTCACCGCCATGGTGGGCTACTGGGCCACGCTGGCCCTCAATATTCCGGACTTCACCCGCTACTCGAAGTCGCAGAGCGCGCAGTCGTGGGGCCAGGCCTTCGGGCTGCCGGTGGCGATGGTCCTCTATACCTCGCTTGGCATCGCCGTAACCTCGGCTTCGGCGGTGCTGTTCGGACGGCCGATCTGGGATCCGGTGGAACTGATCGGGATGTTCCATCAGCCGGTGGCGGCGTTTGTGGCCATGATTGCCGTGCTGGTGGCCACGCTGAACGTCAACATCGGGGCGAACGTGGTCTCGCCGTCGAATGATTTCTCCAATCTCTATCCCCGCCTCATCAGCTTCCGCGCCGGCGGAGTGATCACCGGGTTTCTGGGCCTGGCCATGTGCCCGTGGAAGCTGCTGGCCACGCCGGATGCATACATCTTCGGCTGGCTGGTGGGCTACTCCGGCCTGCTTGGCCCGGTGGCCGGCATCATGGTGTGCGACTACTTCTTCATCCGCGGCACCGAGCTCGACGTGAACTCCCTCTACCATCGCGACGGCGCCTACTCCTACGCGAAGGGCGTGAATCCGCGGGCGCTCCTGGCGCTGGCTTGCGGCGTGGCCATTGCGCTCGCAGGCGTCTTCGCCCCCGGTCTGCGTTTTCTCTATGACTATGCGTGGTTCGTGGGGTTCTTTGCGGCCGGCGCCGCGTACCTGGCGATGATGCGGACCGTGGCTCCGGCGGAAGAATCGTGGTCCGCGATCGGCGATCGCTGACGCGCTCTTCGCCCCCGCTCCCTGGCCGCTTCCGTTTCGTGCCCGTCGCCGAGGGCGCTTCGCCGGCGTGCGGTGCGCGTTGCTGCGGCTTCGGCGTCCGGTGCCTGTCGCCTGGCCGGTCCGGAAGACTGAGAGCGCCTCGCCGCAGGCCGCGAGATTCGGGTTAAAGTTCTGCGAACTTTTGCCGATCCATGCTGCAGGCGTGGAGAGAGTTGCATGGAGATCGCTCCGATTCCCGGGATTCGCGCGCTGCCTGCGGCCAAGACGCGGCCGGCAGAGTTCCGCTTGTCCGAGGTCTTTGATCTTGAAGGCCCGGCGCGGCCTGCCGAAGGTCAGGAACAGCGCAACGGCCGCAAGGCGGCGGGCGCCGAGGAAGATGACGACGACTTGCTGCTGGATGCGGAGCCGGAAGAGAGCCGGCGGCCCGGCGTGGACTATTTTGCGTAGGAGCCTGCCCGCCAATCGTCAGGCCGGCAAGGCCGGAATGCGGCGGATGCGATGGGCGGGGAATCAGCCATCCTGCCCCGTTCGTGCGCTCTGAATCCAGATTTTGCTATGCCGCAACGTGTTCGTTCGCGATGAGCGCATTCCCCCGCGCGTTCCGATCAGTCGCGAAGTGGCGATCGCTGTCCTCTTCGCTCCCCGGCCGGCGCGGCTCCGCTGGATCTTGTTCAACCCCGCCTGGTTCCTGCGCTCCGCCGCTCGTTCACGCGCTCGCGGTCTGGCGCAGGGGATGGTCGCCGTAGAGCGATGCCGAATCCGCATCCGCCAGACGCAGGAGGCGATGCAGGTACGCGCGCGAGATCGAGAGGCTGCGGGCCGCCAGGGTCTTGTTGCCGTTGGCCTCGCGCACGGCGTTGACGGCCAGTTTGATCTTGTAGTCGCGGAGCTGGCGCTCGAATGAGCCCGTGGGCTGGTAGTCGGCGATGTCCACAACCTCGTCGAAGGCGCTTGCCTCCTCGTCGTTTTCGTGGACGATGAGGTTCAGATCCTGGGTGCGCACCGATCGGCCCGGAGCCAGGATGATGGCGCGCTGCATCACATTTTCCAGCTCCCGCACGTTGCCGGGCCAGCCATAGCTCTGCAGCATCTCGATCGCATCCGGCTCGATCGCGTCCATGGGCTTTTGGAACACATTGGAATAGTGGCGCAGGAAGTGCTGCGCGATAAGAGGAATGTCCTCCGGCCGGGATTCGAGCTGCGGTGACTCAATCTGCATTACGTTGATGCGGTAATAGAGGTCCTGGCGGAATTTGCCCTCCGCCACCAGCTTGGCCAGATCCTGATGCGTGGCGAAGATCAGGCGCGCGCGCAGGGGCACCAGCTTGCTCGATCCCAGGCGGCTGAACTCCATCTGCTGCAGCACGCGCAGCAGCTTGACCTGCGTGAACAGGCTCAGGTCGCCGATCTCATCGAGAAACAGCGTGCCGTCCTGCGCCTGCTCGAAGTAGCCCTCGCGCGCTCCGACCGTGCCCGTGAATGCGCCCTTTTCGTGGCCGAACAGCTCGGCTTCAATGAGAGTCTCCGGAATGGCCCCGCAGGAGACGGCCACGAACGGCTTGTTGGCCCGCGAGCCGAGATTGTGGATGGCGCGCGCAATCAGCTCCTTGCCCGTACCGCTCTCGCCGGTCACCAGCACCGCGGCATTGAGATTCGTGACGCTGCGCACCAGTTGGTATACCCCCTGCATGGCGGGGCTCGATCCGATGATCCGGTCGCAGCGGCCCGGCTCCTCGGCGCGCTTCTGGGCGCTGTACAACTGCTGCTTCAGGGCCGAGGTCTCGCAGGCGCGGCTGAGCATGGTCTTCAGGTCGCGGATCGAGGGCGGACGCCGGGTGTAACCGAAGGCGCCGCAGCGGACCAGCTCGAAGGCCGTCGAGCGCAGGCTGTCGTCGGCCATCAGAATCGCCGGCACATTCAAGGCGATCAGACGCCGGGCACAGTCGATGCGAGTTTGCAGTGAGTCCTCATGAGAATACAGATCGAGAATCAGCGCATCGCAGCCCTCGGTGGCGATGAGCGCCTCTACCCCTTCCGCGTCCGACTCCAGTAGAACTTCAAAGTCCTTGCCAAGGGCAGAAGACAGCAGCGGCTGTAACGTACGGTCTTCGGAGTACAGTCCAAGTCTGGTCATGATCTCTCGTCATCCCAAGCCGCGAAGTTTTGCGACTTCCGCTATAAGAATCTGCGGTGTAAATCCATGATCCGCAAAGCCTCAAAACGCGCATATGCCCCTTTCGTGCTAGAGACTTGCGACGTCGGCCGGCGAAGCCGCCAGGCATGGCCGGCGAGCGGTGGGAGCCGCCACGCCGGAGCCGGGGCCGGAGCCGGATGATGTCCCGAGGATACCGTCAAAAACACAGAAGATTACCGGAAAAAGCCGGAGAAAACCGGAGATTCTGCGCTGCGCCCGTCGCGGGATCGGCGGTCGAGCCGGACCCGGACCGAAAGAAAATCTTCTTCATTTTTGTCGTAAACAGCACTGGACGGGGGAGTACCAAAGTGTATACATTGATGCTCTGGGTGTGGGAATCAGAGGCCGTCCGGGGAGAAATTGCCCCGATTAGAGTCGTCCAACGGGTCCAATTTGCCCGTGGAGGCAGCGTCCGGCGTCGCCAAAGGGCCGTTTCCGGCCAGTGGTTTTTTTATTATCTCTAATAATTTTAATAGTTTGCGGTAGGATCGACCGAGGTTCTCCAGAGTACCGCGCCTCCCCTGGCGGGTGTAAACGGCCCATCTCAGGCACAGGCGGTGCGTAAACAGGTGTCTACACATTTACGGAACTTGGGGAGTGAGGTGGTTCAAGATAAAGACTTTCTGGGCCGTCTGAGTTTGGTTTAAGAATTGCTAGATAGGCAGACGAGACTGAGAAACCGGAGAGAGGAGGTGCGAGATGGTGCATGCGTTTGCCTGGTGGCCTGCAGTGGCAGTGCTGGGTGTGGCGACTGTGACTGATCTGCGCAGCCGGCGTATCCCCAACTGGCTGGTCTTTCCGTTTTTCGGCCTCGGTGTGGCAGTTTCCTGCTGGATGAGCGGCTGGCACGGTCTCGTGCAGAGCCTGGCGGGCGCGGGACTGGCGCTGCTGCTGTTCGGAACTTTGTTCATCATGGGGGGCATGGGCGCGGGCGATGTCAAGCTTTGCGCGGCGGTCGGATCTTGGATCGGTCCCATGCAGTTGATGTACGCTCTGATCTTTACCGGTCTGGCCGGCGGAGTCATGGCGGTGGGCTGGGCGATCTGGGGCGGATTCCTGGGCGAACTCTTCCGGCATACCGGCCAGTTGGCGTTCGGCACCAGACAGGAACGTGGTGAGGCGGTGCTGGCAAACCCCGCGCGGCGAAAAATGCCGTATGCGCCTGCCATTGCCATCGGTACGTTGATCTCGTTTTTTGTGCACTGAGGAGCGGAGACGACAAATGTCGAGCCTACAGCAAAGCAACTATCAATTTCTTGAGCGGACGGAATCGGTTCCATTCGAGCACGATCCGCTAAGGAGCAAGAGCACCGTGGCTACGAATCCTTCCCCTTACCTGGTGAGTCCGCGAAGCGAAGCGCTGAATTCGGCGCCGCTGACCGTCGCGTTGATTGGCCCGGACGCGGAACGCCGCCTGGCGGCGGTGAAGGCGCTGGGCGAGTGCGGCGGCAACGATGTGTCGGAATATGCAAGCTACCCCCTTAACCTTGGCGAAGCTGCCAAGATTTTGGATGCGGGCAACGACACCATCATTGTCGAGCTGGACAGCAATCCGGAGCTGGCGCTGCGTCTGGTGGAAGGCATTGGCGCCAATGGCCGGGCGACGGTGATGGTCTACTCCGATCATGCCAACCCCGAGCTGCTGATGCGCAGCATGCGGGCCGGCGCGCGCGAGTTCCTGACCTATCCGTTTGTCAACGATGTCCTCTCCGAGGCTCTGGCCCGCGCCACCGCGCGCCGGCCTCCGGCCGAGGATGGAGCCCGCCGCGCCGGAAGGCTGCTGGCCGTGATGGGCGCCAAGGGCGGGTCGGGCACCACCATGCTGGCCTGCAATCTGGCTGTGGCCCTGGCCCAGGACAAGCAGCAGAAAACGCTGCTGATCGATCTCGATCTGCCCCTCGGCGATGCGGCGCTCAATCTGGGCGTGGCCGCGGAGTTCTCCACCATCGACGCCCTGGCGGCGGTCGAACGCCTGGACTGCGCATTCCTTTCGCAGCTTCTGGTCAAGCACAGCTCCGGCGTATCCCTGCTGGCGGCGCCGGGCCGGTTCGTTCCCCACCGTGCGGACAATGAATCCATCGAGCGGCTGATTCAGGTGGCGCGGCGCGACTTTGACAACGTGGTGCTGGACCTGGGCTCGAAGCTCGACCTGATGGGCACCACGGCCTACCGCGAGGCGAGCACCGTGTACCTGGTCACGCAGGCCGGGATCCCGGAGCTGCGCAACTCCAACCGCCTGATCTCGGAGTTTTTCTCCGGGCCCACGCCCAAGCTTGAGATCGTCATCAACCGCTTCGAGCCCCGCGCCCTGGGCGTCTCGGAAGAGCACATCAACAAGGCCTTGACCCGGCCGGTGCAGTGGAAGATTCCCAACGACTACGCCTCGGTGCGCAAGATGCAGATTCAGGCCACGCCCCTCGTGCTCGAGGACTCCGGCATCACGCGCCAGATCAAGAAAATGGCCACATCCGTCACCGGACAGGAAGCCGCCGCCCAGGTCAAGAAGAAGGGCTTCCGTCTCTTCGGATGACGGAGGCGCCGAAACGAATCCCGGACTGCATGGAAGGTATAACGTGGAACTGCTGAATTTGGAAACCTACAAAACGGAGATTCACCGCACGCTGATCTCGAAGCTGGATCTGGAAAAGCTGTCGCGCGTGAATTCGACCCAGGCGCGTCAGGCGGTCTCCGGCCTGGTCAAGGAGATCATGGCGGAGCAGCGGGTGCCGCTCAACTTCGACGAGCAGGAGAAGATTCATGCCGACCTGCTCGACGAGGTCTTCGGCCTCGGCCCGCTCGAGCCCCTGCTGCGCGACCCCAAAGTCTCCGACATCCTCGTCAACGACAAGGACCACGTGTTCGTGGAAAAGGGCGGCCTGCTGCAGAAGGTGAACACCTCCTTCCGCGACGACCGGCACCTGATGCAGATCATCGACCGCATCGTCTCGCGCGTCGGCCGCCGCGTTGACGAGTCCTCCCCCATGGTGGACGCCCGCCTGCCCGACGGATCGCGCGTGAATGCGATCATTCCCCCGCTCGCCCTCGATGGGCCGTCGATGTCGATCCGCCGCTTCGGCACCGGTCCGCTGGCCGCCAACCAGCTGGTGCAGATGAAGAGCATCTCCCCCGAGATGATGGAAGTCCTCTCCTCGGCGGTGCGCGCGCGCATCAGCATTCTGATCTCGGGCGGCACCGGCGCCGGCAAAACCACGTTCATGAACATCCTCTCGCAGTACATTCCCAACAACGAGCGCATGGTGACCATCGAGGACGCCGCCGAACTGCGGCTGGCGCAGGAAAATATCGTGCGCCTCGAGACCCGGCCTCCGAACATCGAAGGCCAGGGAGCCATCCGCCAGCGGCAACTGCTCATCAATGCCCTGCGTATGCGCCCTGACCGCATCATCATCGGTGAGATCCGCGGCGAAGAGGCCTTCGACATGCTCCAGGCCATGAACACCGGCCACGAGGGCTCCATGACCACCATTCACGCCAATACCCCGCGCGACGCCATCTCCCGCCTGGAGTCGATGGTCGCCATGACCAACATGAACCTGCCGGAAAAATCGGTGCGGCAGCAGATCGCCTCCGCCATCACCATCGTCGTGCAGGCCACGCGCATGAGCGACGGCACCCGCAAAATCACCAATATCTCCGAGATCACCGGCATGGAAGAGAACATGATCAGCATGCAGGAGATCTTTACCTTCCAGAAGAAGGGAATCGGCCCCGACGGCAAGGTGGTTGGCACCTTTATGCCCAGCCGCATCCGTCCCCGCTTCCTCGAACGTCTCAGGGTCTCGGGCGTCGTTTTGCCGCCCAGCCTCTTCGACAAGGAAACTCACGTTAATTAAGGAGAAAGGAGGACCGAGATGTTACTGATAATCATGGTGGTCTTTATTGGCGTCTTTGCGCTGATCGCGCTGCCGCTGGTGGCCGCCGCGCCCTCCAATAACTCCAAGCAGGCTATGGCTGCCCTCGATGCCGTGCTCAGCAACGAGCCCAAAAAGATAGTGGGGGGCAATCAGAACCTCAATCTGCGCAAAAACGAGCAGGTCAGCAGCATCCCCTGGCTCAACCGGAAGCTGATAAAGCTGGACGTGGTGCCGTATCTGCGCCAGATGCTGAGCCAGGCGGCGCTGAACTGGAACCCCGGACGTCTTCTGATCATGTCGGCGGCTTGCTTTGTTCTGCCTCCATATATTGTGTACATCTTCCTGCAGTCATGGCCTCTCGCGCTGGCTTCCGGCGCGGTGATGGGGATGATGCCCTTCGGCTGGGTCATGTTCAAGCGCAGCCGGCGCTTCTCGGCATTTGAAAAAACCCTCCCCGAGGCCCTGGACCTGATGGTGAGCGGACTGCGCGCGGGCCACAGCCTGCTGGCAGCCATGGCCCTGGTGGCCAAAGAGTGCGCGGAGCCGGTCAAGGGTGAGTTCAAGATCTGCTTCGAGGAGCAGAATTACGGCCTCGAGATGAAGGCGGCGCTGGAGAACCTGCTCAGCCGCGTGCCGCTGCAGGACATGAAAATCACCGCGACCGCGATCCTCATCCAGAAAGAAACCGGCGGCAACCTGGCCGAGGTTCTGGACAAGACCACCCACGTGATCCGGGAGCGGTTCCGGCTGAAGCGGCAGATCATGGTGCATACGGCGCAGGGGCGGCTGACGGGCTGGATCCTCACCATGCTGCCCATCGCGCTGGGGCTGGGCATCTACTTTGTCGATCCCAAGATGATCAGTATTCTGTGGCACCGCGACATCGGGATCAAAATGCTGTGGTCCGCTGCCGGACTCATGATGCTGGGCGGATTCGTAATTCACCAGATCGTCAACATCGATGTATAGGGGAAGACAATGACGTTTGTACTCCTGGCATTTCTGGCGGTGTTTCTGCTGTTCGCCAGCGGTGGACTTCTGCTGTTCTATCGCGAAGTCATGCTGCAGCGCATCAGCGAGGTCATCAGCCCGCGGCCCAAGGAGAAGGGCCTGACCACGGTTGCGCATCGTGCCAAGTCCTCGATCTCGAACCTGATGCAATCGGTCGAGAACCTGATGCCGAAGAGCGAGAAGGAAGTCTCCATCGTTCTGCAGCGGCTCACCCGGGCCGGATACCGCAACGAGTCGGCGGTGAAGATCTTCTACGGCAGCAAGGTTGTGCTGCCCCTGCTGCTCTCCGCGCTGGCCTTCGTCACCGGGCTGGCCAACTTCGGACCTTTCTTCGTCTACCTCTCCACGCTCGGCGGCGGTTTCCTGGCGCCCGACTTCTGGCTGGGAAAAAAGATCGCGAAGCGGCAGAAGCTGATCAACCGCGGATTACCCGATGTCCTGGATTTGCTCGTGATCTGCATGGAAGCGGGCCTGAGTCTGGATCAGGCCACGGCGCGGACCTCCCAGGAGCTTGCCTCGTCGCAGCCCGAACTCTGCGACGAACTCACCGTCGTGGTCCTGGAACAGCGCGCCGGCCGGGCTCGTTCCGATGCCTGGAAAAATATGTCAGACCGTACCGGAGTGGAGAGTCTGCGCAACCTGGTTTCGATGCTGGTACAGACTGAGCAGTTTGGAACCAGCATCGCCAAAATGTTCCGTGTTCACTCCGATACGCTACGCACGCAGCGCGTGCAAATGGTAGAGGAAATGGCGGCCAAAACTTCGGTAAAGCTGGTGTTTCCACTGGTTTTCTTCATCTTCCCTGCGCTTTTTCTGGTTACACTGGGACCAGCCGCGATTGTGATGATGGAGTCCTTCAGCTCGTTAACCAAAAAATAAGCACAAGGAAGGGGGAGAAATATGGATAGCACCACGATTATCAGGGTTCTTGCCGGGGTTCTGGCAGTGGTCATTCTGGTGATTCTGATCCAGCGCCGCCGGACCAGGGTCAAGTAAAAGGCGAGCCCCGGAATCAGGGGCAAGCCAACGGCTGCGGCTCTCTTAGAAGGAGGAGATGCCGCGGTGGAAGCAAAACGATTTGCAGATTCGGGAGGTTCTGCCGGGGGGCTGTGCTCCTCGGCAGGCAGCCTGAATCGCGAAGCGGGTGGATTGTTTCCTTTTGCAGTGTCTGACATTGCGAAAGATGAGGTTATCGCGGTATGGGACTTCTGGAGAGTTTTGAAGAAGCGGCTGAGCTTCGCAAGGGAAGAGCGAATGGAATACAGCCGCCACGGGATGTGAGAAGTATGGAATCGCGGACACATTGCGCCTATAACCAAACGCGGGAGTGCTTCCTTGGCCTCGAGGTCAAGGCGGCCGATCTTCCCTCGACGCGTGTTGGCGAGCTGATGTCGGCGCGTCCTCTCAAGTCGGGCGAAGGCGTGTGGATGACGCCCTTCCGAGGCATTCCGTCGGCTGCCATGCCGGCCCCTCTGGATCTGATCTATCTGGACGAAGAGTGCCGCGTGATCGAGACCGTCGAATCCTTTCCCACCTTTCAGGTCAGTGCATCGATCCCGCGCCCGAAGAGCGTTCTGGCGCTGCCCGCCCACTCCATTTACTCTTCGCAAACGCAGCCGGGCGATCAACTGGTCCTGTGCGTCGCCGAGGAGATGGGGCGGCAGTTGCAACGGCTGAGCAATCCCCGCCACGAGGCCGGCGCAGTCTCTGTAGCGCCTGCCGGCGGACACGCTTCCACCGTTGCCGGAGCGGTGCTGTTGCGCGAAAAGCCGCTTTGGAGCGGCGGGCCGGGACTGCTCGAACTCGAGAGCCGCGATGGCGCTGACAGCAAGATCGCGCCCGAGACCTATGAGATGGATCTGACCCATCCCGGAGCCAAGTCGTTCAAGCAGCGCAACTGGCTGCAGCGCTGGTGGTCTCCGGATCCCCGCAAGGCGCCGCGCGTGCGGACGCCCGGGCTGGCCGCCTATTACTGGAACGGCGCCGCCCCGGTCGCCCATTGCATCCGCGACATGAGCCCCACCGGCCTCTATGTGGTGACCGAGGAGCGGTGGTATCCCGGAACCCTGGTGCTTATGACGCTGCAGAGAGGCGACGTGACCGAAGAGCTTGCCGAACGCTCCATTGCCGTGCAGTCCCGTGCGGTGCGATGGGGGCCGGATGGCGTGGGTCTGCAGTTTGTGGTCGACGATGAGCAGGAACGCCGGCGCAACGAATCGCATCTGCAAATCGCCGCGGGAAGAAAAGAGATCGAGCACTTCCTGCAGCAGTTGAAGCGGTCGAAGT
>JAKCDN010000037.1 GCA_021841795.1 Acidobacteriota bacterium
ATCTTCTCCCATTGCAAATCACTCAATTCATAACGGCCTGGCGACATACTTCCACTTCAGCAGCTAGAAACCAAACTGCAAAGTGTATATGTCGATACGGCCTAGGGTGAATCGACGCTTAAATCAGAAAGTTGGGGACAAGGTATGAACCAATTCATGCGTACGCCGCCGCAGAGGGGCCTTACGTACGTGATTCAAATCGAGAAGCGTACCCTTTCAGAGAATGGCCAGCGCGCGGCCGGATACCGCTCAAGAAACCACTATTCAAGTCGCGTAAGCGCGGGACCGGAGGCCACGAGGAATGCCTTAAGATCATGAGGGAGGTCATCGTGCCGAGATCGGTATGTATGGCCAACACGCTCTACCGTTACCGCATCGTCTGGACCCCAGGCGATGACGATGGAGACTGGATAAATCTCCGCGCATCGTATGAAAGAATGGAGTTGCTCAAAGGATTTCGCGTCTCGGACATATAGAATCGTGGCCGTATACGTCCGGTGGGTTCTGTACCGACGTTCGGTCTGGTAGCGAGGATTCCTGATCTTAGCGGCCTGCACAAAGCCGCGGCAAGCCTACTTCGTGAAGGAATGCACGTGACCCCTAAAAATGGCGCGTTACGATGGGCCAAATGAGATTTTGGCGCCCTAGTCGCGGTTTACTTGCTATCCTTGACGCTAAATAGGCGAACAATATGGCGAGTGTGCGAAAAGAGAAAGTTCGATCGCTGCCGGAGTATCTCGAACTGATTGAGCAAGCACAGGCTCGTGTATCGCAGTCTATTTGGTATAGAGGCTGCGGCTCAGGGGCTTACACCCTTCTGCCTTCTTTATATAGGCATGGAATTCTTCGAACCCCCGATGAATTGTCCGACCTTGAGCGTCGGCTCATGACGCGCTTTAGGCAGCGCAGTATGCCGTACCACAGTCGCCCTCTTAGTGATGATTGGGACACACTCTTTTTCATGCAGCATTATGGCGTTCCAACCAGGCTGCTTGACTGGACAGAGAATCCCCTGATTGCGCTTCACTTTGCTTTGATGGGCGCCCAACGGATAGCAGCGCCATCCGGCAGATACGCTTTCGCAAAAGAAGCTGCAATATGGGTGTTCGACCCTGTTGCCTGGAATCGTCACGCCCTGAGCCACGTGAGCTTTGATGGTGACGTTCTGAGCCCCGGGGACGAAGCAATAAAGGGATACGGCCCAACTCCGAAATTTGCAGGAATGCATAATCAACCTGTGGCCCTCTATGGCGCGCATAATAGCGCACGCATCGTTGCTCAGCAAGGAGTGTTCACGATCTTCGGGAGAGGAATTAAGCCGATAGAGCAAGTGTTCGTAGATGACGATTTCCCAGCGCAGTGTCTGATGAAAATTATTATCCCCAAGTCTTTAATTTCTCCGATGCGTCGTTCGCTGCTCAATCATGGAATTACCGAATCAGTTGTATTTCCAGACCTTGAGGGGCTTGCCAGGGAAATCAAACGCGTGTTCGGCTTTGAGGTTTGAGAGATGGCTATTAAACAAGATATTTTCAGAGTCAGCCTGTCCGAAGCGAAGACCTTGTCCTGGTGGAGAGCTAGGAGATCGAAGATTGATATGTCCCCTCCGTACCAGAGGCGTGGACGGCTGTGGTCGGCAACAGACAAAGCCTATTTGATCGACTCGATTTTGAATGGATTCGACGTGCCAAAGGTATACGTCGCGGACTTCACGTGGGGTGACTCGCCGCTCAATTTGAAGCGCCTTCCCTATGCAATTATCGATGGAAAGCAGCGCTTCGAAGCGATCTTTGACTTCTACGACGGCCGTGTAACGCTAAACGATGACTTTGTCTATCGCGAGGCCCCGACGATCAAACTGGCGGGCCTAGGTTACGAAGATCTCCGAAAGAACTATTCTGAAATCGCTGAGGCATTTGACACCTTCAATCTCTCAGTGATGAGCGTAATCGCGTCCAAGGAAGAGCTTATCAATGAGCTGTTTGTTCGGCTCAATCGGAGTAAGCCTCTTACGGGTGCTGAAGTTCGTAATGCAATGTCCGGTCCCGCGCCCAAACTATTCCGGAAAGTCGCAGAACATGAGTTCTTCACTACCTATGTGGCGTTTAGTGTTCAGCGTGGCCAAGATCTCAACGCGGCTGCCAAACTGATGATGTTTGAGTATGAGGGCAAGGTATCAGAGACGAAGAAACGAAACATGGACCAGTTCACAAAAGACGCAGGCAAAACGGACCGTTCAAAACTTGAACTTGCTGCCCGCCGAGTCCTCGATACGCTCGAGATAATGACCGAAATATTCCTTCCTCATGACAGGCTTCTTTTGTCTGCGGGCGCAGTCCCGGTTTACTACTGGCTCGTACGGGCGGTACCAACCAAAACGCAGAGGTTCGTTCGCCAATTCTTGATCGAGTTTGAAGACGCTAGACGGCAAAATCGCACTTTAAGCAGCGAAAATCCTCAGAGTTCTAAGATAGACCGGGAGCTGGTCGAGTTCGACAATTTCAACAGAAGCACCAACGATCAAGCGAGTCACGAGTGGCGCTTTCGCATCTTGCATTCTCGCTTCAACGCCTACGCCAAGGCGCAAAGTGATTAGCGGATGTGACGTCCTCCGGTTTCAGCGCCTCAGTTAGGTTCTTTCTCGAAGAGCAATTTACGCTGCTCAAGCCACCGGCATCGATTGATGGGAGAGAAAGACTTGGAGGTGTCTAAGACGAGTGCAGGGCTCTTGCGTTACCGAGGCGTTACCGATACTTTGACAATGTTTAGATTCTGTCTGTAAATAATTGATTTTATTGGCGTCCCCGACGGGATTTGAACCCGTGTTATCGCCGTGAAAGGGCGGTGTCCTAGGCCGGGCTAGACGACGGGGACGATGGCGCGAACGGAGAGCCACCCATAGGCGGCCCAATGCGCATGATTGAGATGCGTCCTTCTTATTGAAAGGCTATCAACTCGGGGGAAGAGTGTCAAAGAAATGGGCGGAGGCGGAGACGCGCGGGCTCATTTTTGTAACCGGAGGAGCGAGGGTGCATCCTAAAGCTGGATGGACTGGATTTTAGCGGAGACGAGGAGCGAAGAGCGTGAACGTGATGGCTGCCCCAACTGAGTCACCGAGGCCGATACCCTGGCTTGCCGAGCGCCTGGGCTGGGTACGGCGGCAGACACTGGAACTGTGCCGGCCGTTGACGCCGGAAGACATGATGGTGCAGTCGTGCGCCGAAGCCTCGCCGGCGAAGTGGCATCTGGCCCATACGACGTGGTTCTTTGAGTCGTTTGTGCTGCGCGAGTTTCTGGACGGGTACCGTGCGTTTAACGAGGATTTTGCGTGGCTCTTCAACAGCTACTACCAAAGTTTTTCGGCGTTTCCGGAGAAGCGGCTGCGATCGTCGTTTTCCCGGCCGGGGCTGGAGGAGGTGCTGCGGTACCGAGAGCACGTGGATGCGGCACTGGAACGTCTGCTGAAGGCCGGGGCGGCGGAAGAAGCACTGCGGCGCATCGAGCTGGGCGTGAATCACGAGGAGCAACACCAGGAGCTGCTGCTGACCGACATTCTGCATGCGTTCTACACGAATCCGCTCAAACCGACGTACAAGGATCCGAAGGACGGCGGACAAGGCGACGAGGGAACAAGAGAACAAGGCGGAACGCCACCGCCGGGGTTGACGGCGTTTGCGGGTGGATTGCGGGAGACGGGCTATGCAGGCGACGGATTCTGCTATGACAATGAGCGGCCCCGGCATCGGGTGTGGCTGGAGCCATTTGCGCTGAGCGACCGGCTGGTAACCTGCGGCGAGTATGCGGAGTTTATTGCGGACGGCGGCTACCGCAGAACGGAGCTTTGGCTTTCAGCCGGGTGGGATGCGGTGCGCCAGAACGGCTGGCGCGCTCCGCTCTACTGGAGCGAGGCGGAGGACGCGTGGAGCGTGTTTACCCTGCGCGGCGAGCTGCGGCTCGATGAGGTGGCGACAGCGCCGGTGAGCCAGGTGAGCTTCTACGAGGCGGATGCGTATGCGCGGTGGGCGGGGATGCGGCTGCCGACGGAGTTCGAGTGGGAGGCCGCGGCGGAGGGTCGGGCCGTGGAAGGAAATCTGCTGGACTCGGGGCACCTGACACCGGTGAGGTATGGGGCTGGAGCGCGGGGAAAAGAGGGGAAGGCTCCTGGAACGCAACCCTATGGGGACTGTTGGGCGTGGACGAGCAGCGCCTACCTGGGGTATCCGGGATTTCGTCCGCTGGCGGGCGCGCTGGGCGAATACAACGGGAAGTTCATGAGCGGGCAGATGGTGCTGCGGGGAGGATCGTGCGTGACGCCGGCACGACATATACGCGCAAGCTACCGCAATTTTTTTGCGCCGGAGACACGGTGGCAGTTTTCCGGAATCCGGCTGGCGAAGTGACATGAAGGCGAGCGCGGAGACGGGGCTTCAGCGAAGCGGGATGCGGCGGGGGAAGGTGGAGACGGGCGGATGCGGCACGGAAAAGAAAAGATGCCGCGGTTCCAGTTGCCACATCCAACCAAAAGAATGACTACCGCGACTTTCCCTACCGTTAGGCGGCAATTCGATCGGCGCGTGGTGGCAGCGGTGCGCGAGGGGTTGAGCGCGCCACGAAAACGGCTGCCTGCGTGGCTGTTTTACGACGAGGCGGGCTCACGCCTGTTTGATGCCATTACGGAGCTGCCTGAATACTATTTGACGCGGACCGAGCGCGGCATTCTGGCGGCGCATGGGGCGGAGATGGTGGCGCGGGCGGCCGGCGACCGGCAACTGCGCGTGGCGGAGCTGGGCGCGGGCTCGGCAGACAAGACGCGGCTGCTGCTGCGGGCGGTGGTTGCGATGCAGGGGATGGCGGTCTACGAGCCGATCGATGTTTCGGCCAGCGCGCTGCACGCGGCAAGGGTGCGGATTGAACGGGAGATTACAGGCGTAACGGTGGCGCCGCGCGTGATGGATTACACGGACGGGGATGGCGGACGGCTGACGCTGGGACCGGTGGAAGAACACGAGCGGCGACTGGTGCTGTACATCGGTTCGAGCATTGGGAACTTTGAGCCGGCGCAGGCAAAGCAACTGCTGCGGCGTTTGCGGGTGGGGCTGCGGGCGGGCGACAGCGTTCTGCTGGGCGTGGACCTGATCAAGGCAGAGGCGCCGATGGTGGCCGCATATAACGATGCAGAAGGAGTTACGGCGGCGTTCAACCGCAATCTGCTGGCACGGCTGAACCGGGAGCTGGGCGCGGAGTTCGATGCAGAGGGATTTGCGCACCGAGCGGTGTGGAATGGCGCGGAGTCACGGATCGAGATGCACCTGGTGAGCGACAGGAAGCAGCGTGTGCATATGGGCGCGCTCGATCTGACCGTGGAGTTTGCGGCCGGGGAGAGCATCCACACGGAGAACAGCTACAAATATGGCCCGGGACAGACCGAGACGCTGCTCGCAGAGGCCAGATTTCAGGCAGAAGCCACGTGGACCGATCCGCGCGGTTGGTTTGCGGTATGCCTGGGCAGGGCAATCTAGCCCTGCCCAGACGCGCTATCGGGGCGAGGCAACGCGCACGAGCAGGACATCGTGGCTGGCGAGCTCGACGGGCATGTTGTCGGAGAGCGTAATCTGGCGGCCGGTCCAGAGGTCTTTAGCCTGGAGCGGGCCGTGGAGACCGAGTTTGGCCAAGCTGAGATGGAAGGGATGGCTTGCATAGCGGTCAGGGCCGGCGTTGATGACGGCGATGGCCATGGCGCCGCCGGAGAGATGGCGTGTCCAGACATCGAGCTCGCCCTCGGAGTAGGCACGCGTGGCCTGGTGACCGAGGCGATCCTGGTCAATGGCGATCACGTCACGGTTAGTGAGGATGGCGCGAACCTCAGGGGTCATGTGGGGCAGGTCGTTGCCGGCGAGCAGAGGAGCGGCAAGCATCGCCCACATGGAGAAGTGGGTGCGATTTTCAGGCAGGGAGAGTTTTCCGTTGCCGACCTCGAGCATATCGGGATCGTTCCAGTGTCCCGGTCCCGCATACTTCGCCAGTCCGGCCTGCTCGTTGAGAATCGAGTAGATACTCTGCCAGTTAGGCTGAATATCGCCGGTGGTGCGCCAGAGGTTGGCGCCGACCGATGGACCCCACTCCCACACGGCATCCCATCCGTACTGGCAGAGCGAGTAGACGATGGGGCGGCCAGCGGCCTGGAGGGCTTTGTCCATCTTGGCGTAGGCGTCCCGCATGAGCCGCATCTGCTCGACATTGTCATTGGGGGCCTGCGTATCCATGACCGCGCTGCGGAAGGTGCATAGATCGTACTTGAGATAGTCGACGCCCCAGGAGGCGTAGAGCGCGGCGTCCTGTGCCTCGTGATCAAGCGAGCCGGCAAAGCGGGCGCAGGTTTGCGGGCCGGGCGACGAGTAGATGCCGAGCTTGAGCCCTTTGGAGTGAACGTAGTCGGCGAGCGCTTTCATGTCGGGGAACTTGGAATTGGTGTGCAGGACGCCGTTGGCATCACGGTCGCCCTCCCAGGTGTCGTCAATATTGACGTAGATGTAGCCGGCGTCTTTCATGCCTGTGGCGACGAGCTCGTCGGCGGCATTGCGCACGTCCTGATCAGTGACATTGCGGTGAAAGAAGTTCCAGCTATTCCAGCCCATGGGCGGGGTCTGGGCCACCATCCGGGATGAGGCCGAGCTGGGAGCGGGCACGTGAGCGGACGCCGGCGCGGGCTGCGCCACGGCGACGAAGGGCGACAAGGCAAAAGCAACGAGAAGAGCGGAAGCGCGCATCGGAAATTCTCCTGAAAACTTTTTCATTGGAATCCTATCGTGGCGCTTCGTGATCCGGCAATGGAAATTACGGGATGGAAATCAGGCGGGTCTGTCGGCATCGAGCCGGCGGTTACGGGTGAGTAGGAAATAGACCAGCGGGGTGACGATGAGGCTGAGAACCATGGAGATGACAAGGCCTCCGATGACGGCGATGGCGAGGGGCTGGAGCATCTGCGATCCGGCACCGAGAGCGAAGGCCAGAGGCAACATGCCGCAGATGGCGGCAAGCGCGGTCATGGCGATGGGGCGGAGGCGGCGTTGCGCGGCGTGGAGCATGGCCTCGCGGGCGGAGGCTCCCTGGGCGCGGAAGCGCTCATCGGCATCGAGGAGCAGGATGCCGTTTTTCGCCACGATGCCGATGACCATGATCAGCCCCATGAACGAGGCCACATTGAAGGTGGTGTTGGTGAGGAGCAGGGCCAGAATAACCCCGGAGACGGAGAGCACAGACGAGGTGAGAACCGCAATGGGAGCAGGAAAGTTACGAAACTCAGCCAGCAAAACGCCGAAGACGAGGGCCAGTGCGAGGATGAGAACCTGCAAGAGATCGCGGAAGGACTTTTGCTGCTCCTCGTAGGTGCCGCCGTAGACGACGCGGACCGATGGGGGCAGGTGAAGCTGGGCGACGGTTTGCTGCACCTTCTGCATGGCCGAGCCGAGGTCAGAGCCTTCAAGGCGGCCGGTCACGGTAATCATCTGCTGCAGATTCTCGCGCAGGATTTCATTTTGCGGGGGCAACTGTTCGATGGCGGCCAGGGAGCCCAGGCTGGCGGTGTGCCCGGAAGAGCTGTTGAACACCGTGTCCTCAATCGCAGAGAGCGAACTGCGGTGAGAATCATCGAGACGCACGCGAATGGTGTAGGGACGATCGTTGGCGATGAGGGGATTGGCGGGGGTGACGCCGTCGAGGATGGATGTGGCGTCGAGCGAGATCTCACTGGGCGTGAAGCCGAAGCGCGCGGCCACCTGCGGATCGACGTGAAACTCAGTAGCGGGTCCGCTGATGGTGTTTTCGACGCCGTTTTCGACATCGACGACGCCGGGGATCTTGCCGATGGCGTCGCCGACGCGCGGTCCGAGCTGGTTGAGCAGACCGGAGTCGGTGGAAAAGATCTTGATCTGGATGGGTTCAGGGGCGTTGGAGAGGTCGCCGATCATGTCCTGGAGAACCTGCGTGAACTCGACATCGAGCTCCGGCTCGGTGGACCGGATCTGCAGGCGCACGTCATTCATCACATCGTCGATGGAGCGACTGCGGTGGGATCTGAGCTTGACAGTGAAGTCGCCGGTGTTGGCTTCAGTAACGGCGGCGAGGCCCATCTGCAAACCGGTGCGGCGCGAGATGGTTTCGACTTCCGGAGTGGCCTCGAGGATGCGCTCGACGTGCTGGAGGACGCGATTGGTTTCAGCCAGGGAGCTGCCGGCAGGCATGATGTAGTCGAGGATGAATCCGCCCTCGTCCATGCCGGGCAGGAGGTCAGAGCCGAGCATGCGATAGCCTCCCCAGGTGGCCAGGACGAGCAGGACACAGATGCCGCCGATCCAGAGAGGCTTGGCCAGAGCCCACTCCAGAGCGCGAGCGTGAAGATGGAGGACACGCTGCATGAGGCGGCCGGCGGGGTGATCGTGCTCGACCGAAGCGTCGCCGTTCCGTGGGGAAGTGCGGTCGTCGTTGGCGGGTGCGCGATCGCGGAGGAGAACGTAGCTGAGTCCGGGAGTCCAGGTGAGGGCGAGCGCCAGCGAGGTGAGCAGCGCGGCGGTCATGGTAACGGCGAGGGCGCGGAAGAAGATGCCGGTGACGCCGCTGACAGCGACCAGGGGCAGGAAGACGACCACCGGCGTAATGGTGGAACCGATGAGCGGGGTGGTGATCTCCCGGAGCGCCTTGCGGACGGCCTCTGTACGCGATTCGCCTGAGTCGCGATGCAGGAAGATGTTTTCAACGACGACGATGGCATCGTCAATCACGAGGCCGATGGCGGCGGCGAGTCCGCCGAGCGTCATCAGGTTGAAACTTTCACCGATGAGCCAGAGGGCGACGAACGTGATGGCGACAGTGACGGGAATGACGAGGCCGGCGATCAGCGAGGAGGTCCAGTCGCGCAGGAAGAGGAAGAGGATGACACAGGCAAGAGCCAGGCCGATGAAGATGGCGTCGCGCACGCTGGAGATGGAGTCGCGCACGAGCTGCGACTGATCGTAAAAGACGCTGAGCTGGACACCGCGCGGCAGCTTGGATTTAAGCTGTGCGATCTGGACGGCGACGGCATCGGCGACGGAGACGGTGTTGGACGAGGGCTGGCGGGCGATGTTGAGCAGGACCGCGTTTTTTCCGTTGGCGGTGACCGTGGTGTAGACGGGCATGGTGGCCTGCTCAACGGTAGCCACATCGGCGACGCGCACCGGGGCGCCGGCGGGCGTGGTTTTGATGACCAACTGCTTTAAGCCGTTGACGTCGTGCACCTGAGAGCCGACGAGGCCAAGGATCAGCTCATGGTTGGCCTCATAGAGGCCGGGCGAATCGACGATGTTCGAGGCCTGGATTGCGTTGACGAGGTCAGAGATGGTGACGCCGGCGGCCTGAAGGAGGGCCAGGTTGGGGACGACGTGGAACTCAGGCACCTGACCGCCCTGGACGGTGACCGTGCTGACGCCTTCAACACGGTTGAGCGGCGGCTTGAGCTCGTAGGTGGCGATCTCCCAGAGCCGGGTTTGGGGAACCGAGTCGGAGGTAAGGCTGTAACCGAGAATGGGAAACGTAGCGAAGGTGAGGCGGTTGGTGGTGATGCGCGCAGTGGGCGGCAGGCCCTGCTCAGCCTTGGCCAAGGCCGCATCCACGAGCTGCAGCGACTGCACCATGTCCACCTGCCAGTTGAAGAAGAGACTGACTTCGGCCGAGCCGCGGCTGGTGGTGGAGCGCACCATCTGCAGGCCGGGCACGGTGTTCACCGCATCCTCGATGGGGCGGGTAACGGTGACCTCCATCTGCTCGACGGGCATGACGCCGTTGTCGACGCCAATGACGACACGGGGGAAGTTGGTCTCAGGGAAGACCGAGATCGGCACCTTGAAGGCCAGGTAAACACCGGCCAGCGTAAGCATGGCAGCGAAGAAAAAGATGGTGCGCGTAGACCGGGCGAGCCAGAAGGACTGGGAGGATTCGCCCGGGCGCTTGTCAGGCGCTTCAGGGATCATTCGTCAGCTCCTGCCGCCGGTCCGACCTTGACCTGGGTTCCTTCGTCAAGCGCGTAGGCGCCGCCGGTGATGACGAGGTCAGCGGGGGCGAGGCCGGTGAGCACCTGCACATCCACGCCGTTGTCGATACCCAGCGTGACGGGTTTGCGATGGGCCGCGCCATCACTGCCGACGATCATGACCGACCTGGAGCCGTCGTCCGCGGTGACAACGGCGGATTCAGGGATCGTTAACGCCTGAGCAACGCTTCTGCCCTTGATGAGGACTTTGACGGGTGATCCGGCTTTGAAGCTGCCGCTGCGGTTTTCAATTTTGAGCCAGACCTCGATGGTGGTGCTTCCGGGGTCGAGCGCGGGGCTGATCATGGAGACCTTTGCCGACGCGGAACGGTCCGCTCCGGGTACGCGCACCTGCGCGACGTCGCCGAGTTTCATTTGCTGCGCGAGGCCGGCAGCGATGTGGGTTTTGGCAAGGAGCGAGCTGGTGTCCATGACGGTGATGAGCGGCGCTCCGGCGGAGGGAGTTTCGCCGGCGAAGAGCGGCCGGTCAGTGACCACGCCGTCGATGGGACTGCGAATCTCAGAAAAGTCGACCTGGGCCTGGGCGCCCTTGTATTTGCCTTCGGCGGAGGTCAATTGACCTTGCGCCGCCTGCAGCGCGGCCGCGCGGCTGACCGCACGCAGGGACTGGAGATGCTTGGCGGCTGCGTCGTAGGCGGCCTGGGCCTGCACCAGCGCAGCCTGGGCGGTGTCGAGGTCGCGGCCGGGAATGGCACCCTCGGCGAAGAGCTGCGTACGGCTCTTGACGATGCTCTGGTTGAGGTCGAGGTTGGCTTTGGCCTGGGCCAGGTCCGACTGAGCCTTCAGCGTGTCTTCCGGAACCTGGGCTTTGGTGGTTGTGGCATAGGTTGCCTGAGCGGCTTCGAGGGAGCCCTTATTGTCCATGGCGGCGGCCACGAGGTCAGAGTTTTCCAGGATTGCGAGAAGCTCTCCGGCTTGCACCTTCTGGCCGCGATCCACGTAGAACTTTTTGACCGGCGCCGCGATCTTGGGAACAATCGCAGCCTGGGTGACGGGGGCGAGAATGGCGTCGGCGCTGATCTGCTCGGCGATAGGCCCCTGCTCAGGGTGCTCGGCCTGCACGGTGACCTGAACGGCCGGGGCTTGTTCCTTTTTGCAGCCCGACAGAAACGCGAGCGCCAAAGCGATGGCAATGGCCGCTCCTGCCGGCATGGAGACGCCGGTCAGGTGTTTCTCGCCCAGCCGGCTGCTGCCTATGAAGTTTGCTGTTCGCTGTCTGCTGTCCACGGTTCTCTGTTCCTTGGTACCGGCCTTTTTACATCGTCCCGGTGAGAGTCTGCAGCGCCGCCCGCGCGGTCTCATAGCGGACGCGGCCGTCTTCGCGCGCGTTTTCCGCGGCGACGTAAGTATTTTCAGCGTCCACCACTTCAAGCACGGTAGCTTCGCCGCCCAGGTAGCGCATTCTGGTCAAGCGAAGGCTCTCGGCAGCGGTAGCGACGCTGGTATCGAGCGAGGTGAGCTGATCCTGGGCTGTCCGCGCTTCGGAATCGGCTTCTTCGAGTTGCGCGACGAGCCGCCGCTGGGTGTTGGTGAGCGCCACGCGGGCGGCTTCGCGGCGAATCTCGCTCTGCTTGACCTTGTGCTCGGTGGCCAGCCAGTCCCAGACGGGGAGATTCACGGTGAAGACGGTGGAGTAGCCGAGATTATGCGGCTGGACGGGCGGGCCATTGAGAGTGGTGATCGGCGCGTTCACGGCAAATTGATTGGCGTCGATGCCGTAAAGGAAATCGAGCCGCACATCGGGCAGGTAGGCGGCGCGCGCGGCCAGCACGTCGGCATTGCTGGCGCTCAGCGCGGCCACGGCGCCTTTGAGCTCAGGATTGTGCCGGACCGCGGCAGCATCGATGTCGGCACGCGAAGCCAGCGGCTGCGCCACTGCGGCGGCGCTGAGCGTATACGGTGTGCGCGGATCAGAAAAAAGCAACACGCCCAGTTCCAGCCGCGCCTTCTCGGCGGCGACCTGCGCGTCCTCGAGATCGCGGCCGCGCTGTTGCTCGACGAGCTGCGCTTTCACGACGTCCGCATGAGCGGCTTCGCGCGCCTGCTCCCGCTCACGGGTGAGCTTTGTGAAGCCGGCGGCTTCATCGCGCGCCTGTTCAGCGACCTTCAACTTTCGATCGGCGGCGATGGAGCTATAAAACAAGCCGACGACCGCGGCCACCAAACCACGACGCGCGATCTCCTGCTGGGCCGAGGCCATGGCCGCATCGGCGTCGGCGCGATGCACGGCCGCCGGTCCCGCGAGATTCAGCGTTTCGCTGACGACGCCCTGCGCGATGTATTCCCATGGCCGCGCATCGGCGGAAACGAACCTTGGCAACGGCGCGTTTAGCTCGCCCGCATCGCCGTCGGAGGTGACTCCGTTGGGCTGCACATAGATGTCCTGGCTCTGGAGGCGCGCCGAGGGCAGCAGGCTCGCGCGGGCAATGGAGCGGTCAAGAGCCGCGGACTGGCTGTTGGCCCTGGCCGCGGCATAGCCGGGCTCGTTGGCTTCAGCCTGGCGGATGGCATCATCCAGTGTGATCACGACCGGCGCGCTGCCGGCAGGAGCAGCCGCGGCCGCATCACTCAGCGCCTGTCCGCGGGCCCCGACGGCCATGGCCAACAGCAAAAAAACGATGCTCCGCCGGGCCGCAAGGAAAAAGCGCAACGGCTCTCCGCCGCGAGACATGTTCCACTCCATCACACTCAAAAGGATACATTCCGAAGCTGAAATCTGCCTGAATGGCGGAGAAAAGCTGCGCCGAGGTCACCTCGGACAAGGGAAATGAGCGACCCATAGCGGGCATGGTCGCGGGGAATGTTTTTGAGGAAGAACTCCCGTATCCGCCCCTGCTCTGCGATACTTGTTTGTTATGCCGATTGACGACCTGCAGCAGGCTGCTGAAAAGATTGCCGGATTTCTGAACTCCGTGAACAAGCTGGGCGGATTGCGCCTGAAGTACCGCATCTCTGCGGGAGAGGCTCCGCACGAAGATGGCGATGGCGAGGCACGGGCGGTTCTGAACGTGGAACTTGCCGGTCCGGACATGCCGCTGGTGATTCAGCACAATGGCGAGCTGCTGCGT
>JAKCDN010000379.1 GCA_021841795.1 Acidobacteriota bacterium
AATCCCCAGAAACCTTGCCGACAATTTCCCCCATCCGGTGCACAATAGACCCAGTCAGCAGCCAACCCGGTCCGGAAAGCGAAGAGAAGCCGGCAGCAGGCCGTGCCCTGCAACCGCCACAGCCACCACCGCAGCCCCTAACCCCTTTGCTGTCTGGATTCTGGCCACAAGCCATTGAAAACAGGAATCTTAGTCAATTTTCCATCGCGCAAACATCTGAAAATAAACAACTTATTTGCAGGATCTATCAAAACATTTTTTAGGGGGCTCAACCCGCGTAAATGCACCACCCTCAGTGCAGAAATGCAGCCTTTTGCACCGGATTCGATGCAATCTGCCCTCGCGGCCATGCTCATCTGCGCCCACTTGCGAACGGGAGATCCTGCTCTCCGGCAGTCCTCTTCGCCATGGCCGCCCGCGCCCCCGGGCGTCGCTCAGATCCCTTCGCCCATTGAGACGTACACCCGGAGCCGATCCAGCTCCACGCGATACGCCGTCCGCTCAAGCTCCTCATCGGCAAACGGTCGTGCCCGGTGTTCGTGTGCGCCCAGCCGGTCCTCCAGCTCGTCCACGCGCGCCGATAGTGCAATCAGCGCATCCGAAAGCGGATCCTTGATCTCATGCGGATCGGTAATCAGCACCCGCTGCCCGTTGCGGTACACAATATGCGCTGGCACTCCGACCACGGTCGAGTTCGGCGGCACATCCGACAGCACCACGGAGCCCGCGCCAACGCGCGAGTTCTCGCCCACCGTCACGTTTCCCAGAATGTTGGCGTTGTTCCCGATAAACACGTTGTCGCAGATGGTCGGGTGGCGTTTGCCGTGCTGCTTGCCCGTGCCGCCCAGCGTCACGCCCTGGTACATCGTCACGTCGTCGCCCACCTGGGCCGTCTCGCCAATCACCACCCCCGTGGCGTGATCGATAAACAGCCGCCGGCCCAGCGTCGCCCCCGGGTGAATATCCACCCCCGTGCAGAACCGCGCCGCCTGCGATACGATGCGCGCCAGCAGCCGCAGTCTGCTCCGCCACAGCCGGTGCGAGACGCGGTGAATCCACACCGCCCACAGGCCCGGATAGCACAGCAGCACCTCAAGACGCGTGCGCGCAGCCGGATCGCGCTCCATCACGGACCGGATATCGTCGCGAATTCCCGCAAACCATGACGTCATAGCCAGCATCTTCGCGAGCTTGAAGCGGGAACCAGACGCAGCTTTCGCTGCCGGCACTGAAATCTGCCTCCCTGGTCCCTGTCTTCCCGCTCCTCGCCTTTCTTACGCTGAAACCGCAATGGCTTCGGCCTGCAACGCCAGCGCCTGTTGCCGCAGCGGCTCGAACAGAACGCTCGACAGGTAGCGCTCGCCAAAGTCCGGCAGCACCGCCACAATCAGCTTGTTCGCATTCTCCGGCCGCGCCGCCAGCTTCAGCGCCGCCGCCACCGCGGCCCCTGCGCTGATGCCCACAAAGAGTCCCTCTTCCCGGGCCAGCCGCCGCGCCATCTCGATGGACTCATCGTTCGTTACCTGCACCACCTCGTCGATGTTCTTCGTCTCCAGGATGCTGGGAATAAAGCCTGCGCCCAGCCCCTGAATCTTGTGCGGCCCCGGCTTGCCGCCTGAAAGAACCGCGCTGTCCGTCGGCTCTACCGCGACCGTTTGAAACGACGCCTTCTTCGGCTTGATGTAGTTCGACACTCCCGTGATCGTGCCGCCCGTGCCCACGCCGGCCACAAAGATGTCCACTGCCCCGTCCGTATCCTCCCAGATCTCCGGGCCTGTCGTGTGCAGGTGAATCGCCGGGTTGGCCGGGTTGTCGAACTGCTGCAGAATGTACCCGTTCGGCGTCTTCTCCAGAATCTCCTGGGCCTTGGCGATCGCGCCCTTCATTCCATTGGGGCCCGGCGTAAGCACAATCTCCGCCCCATAGGCCAGCAGCGTCACCCGCCGCTCCAGGCTCATCGTCTCCGGCATCGTCAGGATCAGCCGGTAGCCCTTCACTGCGGCCACAAACGCCAGTGCGATCCCCGTGTTGCCGCTCGTCGGCTCAATCAGCACTGTCTTGCCCGGCGCGATCTTGCCCCGCCGCTCCGCATCTTCGATCATGGCAAAGCCGATGCGGTCCTTCACGCTCGATGCCGGGTTCTGGCTCTCCAGTTTCACTGCAACGGTAGCCGGAAGTCCGGCCGCCACTCGATTCAACCGCACCAGCGGGGTGTGGCCGATCAACTCAGTAACATTCGCGGCAATGCGCGCCATGACGATCTCCTTTTCTCCGGAACCAAATGCCCGGACCACTCTCAGGTTGGAAATTGGGGATTGGTGCAGCTTATCGGGCAGGATAATCACAGCGCGCCTGCGCGCGCACGTCGGCATCGGAGCGGCACCAGGACGGTGTTAGCGACATCGATGCATACCACTAGCCTAGACCCACACTCCGGATATGGCAAGAGCTGCCCGGCTGCCGGGTGCGTATCCAGCCCCTCACCCGGTGTTGCGCAGCCCCGCGGAAATCCCGTTAATCGTCGCCGCAATCGCGCGGTTTACCTCCGGCGTGTCTTCACCGGCGCGCTTTCGC
>JAKCDN010000380.1 GCA_021841795.1 Acidobacteriota bacterium
CGCGGCCGGGGCGTTCTGGTGGTGACGGCGCATCTGGGAGCCTGGGAGCTGTCGGCTTTCTATCACTCGCTGACCGGTTATTCCATGGGCATGGTCGCGCGCACGCTCGACAACCGGCGTCTGGACGCGTATGTGAACAAGATCCGCTGTCTACATGGCAACTTTGTGATCGCGAAGGACGATTTTGGACGGGGATTGCTGAAGGCGATTCATGCCGGCAAGACGGTGGGAATCCTGATGGACACGAACATGACGCCGCCGCAGGGCGAGTTCGTGAAGTTCTTCGGGATCGAGGCGTGCACGGGGACGGGGCTGGCGCACATTGCCCGGCAGACGGGCGCGGCAGTGCTGCCGGGATTCATGCTGTGGGAGCCGAAGGAGCGGCGGTATGTGCTGCACTTTGGCGAGGAGATCGAGATACCGCGCACGGCCAACCGGGGCGCCGATATTCTGGAAGGCACGCGGCGCTGCACGGCGGTGATCGAGTCCTGGATCCGGCGTTATCCGGAGCAATGGTTATGGATTCACCGGCGATGGAAGACGCGACCGCCGGGCGAGGCGGGGTTGTACAAGAAGTGAGGCGCGGGCTCCGAGGCGCATGGGCAGAGAGCGGGGACTGGAGCAGGGAACCAAGGTTCTGCTGCCAGATCCGAAGCGGCGCGTGGTGGACGATGGGTGAGCGATGAAGATCAGTGAAGTGATTCAATGCCTGGGCGGAAGACTGCTGCATGGGAGCGGGGAGACGGAGATCCGCGCCGTGAACGGGCCGGCGCTGGCCGGCGCGGGCGACCTGGTGTTTGCCGAAGATGCGGCGACGATGGGCGAGGCCCTGGCGAGCGGGGCGGGCGCGGTGGTGGTGAAGGCCGGATGGACCGGGCGCGTCGAGGGGCCTGAGCCGGCCATGGCCATTATTGAAGACAGGCAGCCGAAGCTCTGGTTTGCGCGCGCGGGGAAACTGCTGACGCCGAAGTTGCCGGCCGAGGGGGTGCATCCATCGGCGGTGGTGGGCGCGGCGGTGAAGCTGGGCGCAGAGGTGACGATTGCGGCCTGCGCGGTGGTCGGCGACGGCGCGGAGATCGGCGCAGGAACGCGCATCGAGGCGGGCGCAGTGATCGGCGCGGGGGTGCGGATCGGCGAAGAGTGCCGGATCTATCCGCGGGTGGTGATTTATCCGGGAACGACGATCGGCAACCGCGTGGTGCTCCACGCGGGGGCGGTGCTGGGGGCGGATGGATTTGGCTATGTGCGCGACGCGGGCAGCGGCGCCTATACGCAGTTTCCGCAGCAGGGGACGCTGACGATCGAGGACGACGTGGAGATCGGCGCCAACTCCACGGTCGACCGCGGGGCGCTGGATGAGACGCGGGTGCGGCGCGGGGCGAAGTTCGACAACCTGGTGCACGTGGCGCACAACTGCGCGATCGGGGAAGACGCGATCCTGGTGGCGCTGACGGGGATCTCCGGTTCGAGCACGATCGGCAAGGGCGCGGTGCTTGCCGGGCAGGTGGGCATTGGCGACCACGTGACGGTAGGCGAGGGCGTGATCCTGGGCGGACAGGCGGGCGTCTTCAGCGGCAAGACGGTGACGAACGAAGGGCTGAAGCCGGGGACGGTGCACTGGGGCACGCCGGCGCGTCCGCTGCAGCAGGTGCTGCGGGAACAGGCGACGCTGGTGAGGCTGGCAAGGCGGCGGGAAAAGCCGGGGCAATAGGGTTCTGTTGCCGCAGTTGGCATCACAATTACCTTAGCTTCAGGCATCCGGCAGATCGCGTTTGCTTTTGTCTTAATTTGAGTAGTACGATACGCTCGGTTTCTCTTGAGTTCCCCGCAATGCAAGAGAAATGGAGGATAACCTGACAATGCGCAAACCCAATTTGCTGGGGGTGACGCTAGTTGTCTCTCTCATGATGGCCCCGCTGGCGCTACGAGCGGATTCGATGAGTCTGAATGGAGCAATCACGATTACGCCCGATAACACTCTGGGCTCTTGTGCGGCCGGGGCGACTGCCTGCCAGGACGTGGCCTTCACCGCAGTTACGGTAGTGAATCCGGTGGCTCCCAGCTCCGATGCTGCGATTATCGGAGCACCGGTGACGCTGCCCGACATCGGCCTGGGGTGGAATGGCGCGACGGTCACGTTCTACCCGTCCACGAGCCCGTTCAGCATAAGCTATGGCGCCAACACACTCAGTGGCTATATAACCTGGCAGTCGCTTTCCGGACCCGGCGCGGGCGCATTTCAATTCGACCTCGGGTTGTCCAACCTGGCGAGCGTGGGTACCGACCAGATCTTCAACGATTTCGCCGCCTACGGCGGAAGCGGAACTCTAAGCTTCCAATTTCCCAGCGGGCCACAGGACATCAGCCAGCTATTCCAAAACACAAGCACGCAACAGACCGCCGTTTTGGGAACCATCAGCACCCCCAGCGCCACCCCCGAGCCTTCCGGCATGGCGCTGATGAGCGAGGGCTTGATGGGGCTGGGAGTTCTGGCCTACTTCCGCCTAAGGCGCTACGCGAAATAATTCGCGGATTTCCCGCCACAGTTTCCAGCGC
>JAKCDN010000038.1 GCA_021841795.1 Acidobacteriota bacterium
CCACCATGAGCGCTTCGGTCCAATACATCAGGTTCAGGAACAGCCGGCGCAGGTCGAGCCCGGCGAGCGCGACGGCCAAAGCGAGGCCACGCCAGTATCCGGAGAAGTTGCCGGCCAGTGCGCGCAAGTGAGCCGCCGCCGCCCCCCGGACGCCGTGGGCTTTCACGCAGTAGGTACGGAGGCACTCCGCCCGCTCGTGGTCGGTCATGTGTTCGGCGGAGCGGTCGGGCGGGTTGATCGATGCGGTTTCGATGCCGATGCCCAGTGCGCGCAGCGCCAGAACCTCGCGGAGCACGAAGGCCTCAGAGAGCTTTGGGTAGCAACTGGCCAGATAGGCGAGGGAGCGCACTGGATGCGCACCGGCCGGGCAGGATTGGATTGGGTCGGGCATGCAATCGTTGCGCTTCATTTTACGATGTTTAGGGCTGGTCCCTCAGAGATTCAGGGACGGCAGGCGGATGCGGCTGCTTTTGCCGTTTGTTCAGGAGGCCGTGTCCCGGCCGTCGCGGAATCAAGCGCCAGCGAAAAGGCGAAGCGCCGAGCGGCTCATCTCACGGAGCCTGCGTTATCCCATACCGTGCGTTTACAATCACAGTTTCCTGCAGCGTTGCCCTGTTTTGATGTAACTTTGGCATGGGCTGCAATCGCAAAGGACGCTGCGGCGGCGGTGGAACGGAGTTCGTCAACCTTGATCATGGAATTTCACATTGCGCGCAAGGCGAGAGAGCGCTACGGGTTCTCGGAATCCCTTTTTTCGTACAACGGCAATGTGATCCTGGCGAACATCGGGGCGTGCCGGGAGTTCGCGCACCGCATGAACCGGGTGCGCGAGGTGGAGAAGCATCCGGAGCTGGCGGTGCATGCCGGCCAGATCTTCGCCATGGGCCTGATTGACGAAGCCAGCCATGTGCTGATGGCGCGGTACCGGCAGCAATTCGATCCCGAGGTAATGACCGCGGCTCTTGACTGGTTCAGCGCCCAGGTGGGAGCTGACCGACTGGAAGCGATGCTGCTGGCCTTTGTCGAGCAGTTTCCGGGGCAGAGCGTGATGCGCGGGCATGAGAGCGCGGCGCAATGGCTGGCCGGCACGACAGATGGGCTGGCGCACCGCGCGGCAGCGTTTGAAGAGCTGCTGCTGCTCTGGTCGGCGAATCGCAACCCGGCTTTTCAGCCCTTCGAGGAACTGTTTGCGGACCGCACGCTGGCCGAGAGGACGGTTTATCGCAGGGTGACGTCGCAGATGCCGGAGTACTTTGCGACGCGCCCGCTGATTCCGGTGGCCAATGCCGGGGCGGTGAGCCTGCTGGACCTGCTGCACGCGCCGGCGACGAGCTCGCCGGAGTCGCTCAGCGCGCAGCTCGACGTAATCCGCCGCATGTGGAAGCTGCTGCTGGGCGAGAGCCTGGAGCGCTTCCTGGTGATGGCGGGTGAGATTCTGCACGAAGAAGAGCTTGGCATCTGGATGCAGTTCAACCCCCAGGCCGCGCGCGCGCGGGAGGCCGCGGAGCGCCACCGCCAGACGGGCCACCAGCAGTGGCCCTCCATCGTGAGCCGCTCCGAGGTTCCTGTCTTCGGCGATCCGGCTCACGAGTACGAGAGGTTTTCACCCGACACCGCCTGGATGCCCGGCGCGGTTCTGATTGCCAAGAGCACTTACGTCTGGCTGGCGCAGCTAAGCCGCAAGTACGGCCGCCATATCGGACGGCTCGACGAGATTCCCGACGAGGATCTGGCGCAGCTTGCAGCGCGCGGCATCAACTCACTATGGCTGATCGGCGTGTGGGAGCGCAGCCGCGCTTCGCGCACCATCAAGCAGCTTTGCGGCAATCGAGAGGCAGTTGCCTCGGCTTATTCGCTGTTCGATTACCGCATCGCCGACGATCTGGGCGGCGAGGCGGCCTACATTCACCTGCGCGATCGCGCTTTTCATCACGGTATCCGCCTGGCCAGCGACATGGTGCCGAACCACATGGGCATCGATTCGCCGTGGGTGGTCGAGCACCCGGAGTGGTTTATCGGGCGCGGGGATTCGCCCTACCCGGCCTACAGCTTTGAGGGCCCCGATCTCTCGCATGACAGCCGGGTGGAGATCAAGATCGAAGACCACTACTTCGAGCAGTCCGACGCCGCGGTGGTCTTCCGGCGCCGCGACAAAGCCAGCGGAGATACGCGTTATATCTATCACGGCAACGACGGCACCAGTTTTCCATGGAACGACACGGCGCAGCTCGACTACCTGAACCCCGCGGTGCGCGAGCAGGTGATTCAGACCATCCTGCATGTGGCGCGCCTGTTTCCGGTGATCCGCTTCGATGCGGCGATGACGCTGGCCAAGCGGCACTTTCATCGCCTGTGGTTTCCCGGCCCGGGATCGAGCGGAGCCATTCCTTCGCGAGCCGAGTACGGGATGGATCAGGCCGAGTTCGACCGTCACATGCCGCACGAATTCTGGCGCGAGGTGGTGGATCGCGTCGCGGCGGAGGTTCCGGGCACGCTTCTGCTGGCCGAGGCGTTCTGGCTGATGGAAGGCTACTTTGTGCGCACTCTCGGCATGCACCGCGTATACAACTCGGCGTTCATGAACATGCTGCGCGACGAGGATAACGGCAAGTACCGTTCGGTGATCAAGAATACGCTCGAATTCGACCCCGACATCATGAAGCGGTACGTCAACTTCATGTCGAACCCCGACGAGCGCACCGCCATCGACCAGTTCGGGAAAGGCGACAAGTACTTTGGGGTAGCGGTTCTGATGTCAACCTTGCCGGGCCTGCCGATGTTCGGGCATGGCCAGATCGAGGGCTACACCGAAAAGTACGGCATGGAGTACCGCTGGCCGCGGTACGAGGAAAATCCCGACCACTGGCTGGTGGAGCGGCATGAGCGTCAGGTTGCCCCGCTGCTGAAGAGCCGCTGGCTCTTTGCCGAGAGCGCGCATTTTCTGCTCTACGATTTTTTCCATCCATCAGGGTCGGTGAACGAAGACGTTTTTGCCTACTCCAACCGGAACGGCGACGCCCGGGCGCTGGTGGTTTATCACAACCGCTATGCGGACGCGCATGGGACCATCGATTTCTCATCGGCGTATGCGGACAAAGGCTCGGGCCAGCTCCGCCAGCGGCGCCTGACCGAAGGCCTGGGGCTGAGCGGTCATCATGGCGCGATCATTGCTTTCCGGGACTCGCTCACCGGGCTCGAATATCTGCGGCGGGCCGGCGAGCTGTACAACCGCGGGCTGACGCTGAGCCTTCACGCCTATCAGTGTCATGTTTTCATGGATTGGATCGAGCTTCAGCCCACGCCCGATCAACCCTGGGACCGGCTGGCCGAGTGGCTCGACGGCCGCGGCGTTGCGTCGCTCAGCGACGAGCTCGTCAATCTCGAACTCAGGCCCGTCCATGATGCGCTGAAGAAGCTCCTGGCGCCTGATCCGGTGCGGCACTTTGCCGATGTGGCGGCTCTGGGAGTTCCTGCGGCGGGCGGCGCAAGGGCGATGGGGACGGAGAGCGCGAAGAAGGCGGAGCGGCTGCGCAGCGAGTTCCTGAAAGAGGCATGGCCGCGCGCGGCCGCGCTGCTGCAACTGGCGGCGGATGCCTATGCCGTGCGCCGGAGTGAATCCGGCAGACCCGAGGCTGGTTACGAGGCGCCCGATGCCGCGGCGCAGGCGCAGGCTTTGACGAAGCTTCTCCGCGCGGCCATGCAGATTCCGGCGGTGGAAGCGCTCTTTTCGTCGCCATGGACGGCCGCGGCGCGGAGCGTTCTGCCCAGTCCCAGTCCGCAACTGACCGCGACGGAGATGTGGGGCCCTGTGCTTGGATGGTGCGTGCTGCAGTGGCTGGCGGAATCGATCGACGCTGCCGAGCCGGCACGCACAGCTCTGGATCTGTTCGACCGTCTGCGCCTGCGCGAGCCCCTTGGCCAGGCCTTTACGGCGCTGGGTTTCAAGGGTGACGAGGCCTGGCGCGCGGCGGCTCGCATCAAGGTGCTGCTGCTGACCGGCGCCGACATCGGCAAGAGCGGCGAGGCGCAAGGCGCGCAAGAGCCCGGACCGGCCGCAGGCATGGGCGCCGCCGCGTCCGATTCCGCGCTGCAAGAGGCGAAGGCCGAATCAGTGTCTGCGCAGACGCAGCGCGAATCAGCCGCGGGCGCAAAAGAGCCGGCCGCGAGCGCGCCGAAGGGCTCGCTGAATGCGGAGACCGGGGAAGACGGCGTATCGCCTGCAAGCTCGCAGTCCGAGACAGAGCAGGTTGCGCTTGCGCCGCCGCTCTGGCTCGATCCCGATGTGCGCTGGCTTTCCGGCGTGCATGAGTCCGAAGGCCATTTTTACCTGATCCGCGAGCGCTACGAGGAACTGCTGTGGTGGCTGCTGATGCCTGCATTGCTGCATCTGGCGGCCGAACCAGCACCCAGCCGCGCCGCGGTGGGCGCATTGAGCGCGACCGTGGCCAACGCACTGAACTCCGCCGAAGTCGCAGGCTATCGCATCAATACGCTGCTTGGACCGCTCGCCGCCGTCGAGGCCGATGAGGCTCCCGCGGCGGAATCTGCAGAGGCGAGCGACGACGCGGGAGCAGCCGCGCCGGAGGCATAGAACTCCGGCATTGCGCCGCATATTTTTCGGGAGCGGCCTCGGCAGTCACAGTTGCCTGTGACCAGAGGCACATCCCAACCGACGCCAACAGGAGCAAAGTTCCAGCCGGACCTTCTCTGGGGAGATGCCGGTAATCCTGCCGTGTCTTTGACCGATCGCGCAGGGCCTCCGCAGCGCAACATTCGACCGGCGAGCACATCTCTGTTCCGGAGAATCTGCCCACAGTGCCAGGGTTCGGCGCCGCGTGCTTTGCCGAACCCAGCCAGGAGGGAAGATGCCTACGGCTGCTCCTGAAGTTGCGCAGCGCGAGCTGGAAGCGCACGAGCGTTTGCTGATCGATCAAGCCATCTCCAGATACGGAAAGCGGCCAGGGGCGCTGCTGGGGATTCTGGAGACGGTTCAGTCAGCCAACACGCACAAGTATCTGTCGATGGAAGCGCTGCGCTACATTGCCGGCGAGACGGGCATTCCGCCGTCGAGGATTTATAGCGCAGTCACGTTCTATGCCCTGTTCAATCTCGAGCCCCAGGGCGAGCACGTGGTTTGCGTGTGCCGCGGAACCGCCTGCCACACCCGCGGCTCGCGCGATCTGCTGGAGAAACTCTGTCTTGACCTGGGCCTGAACGAGCGCGAGTCGTGCGAGAACTGCGAGGCCGACAAAATGGCGCTGACGACTGGCGATCGCCGATTTACCGTGCGCACGGTGGCTTGTTTCGGGCAGTGCGCGCTGGCTCCGGTGGTCGAGGTCGACCACCACATTCTCAGCCACGTGAACGAGCGCACACTGCAGCGCGAAGTGAAGATGCTGCTGCAAGGGAGGAAGTGATGCCGCGCATACAGGATATCGGCGCGTTCAACGCGGTGCGGGAGGCCGGACTGGCCAAGCTTACGCCTTCGATGCCCCGCATCACGGTGGGCATGGGAACGTGCGGCCGCGGCAACGGGGCGGAGGAGGTGTTTCACGCGCTGAACGAGGCGACACAGCGCAGCGGCCTGGATGTGCTGGTGGCCAGCGTAGGCTGTTTCGGGCCGTGCTTCCAGGAGCCGATTGTGAGCGTGCGCCTGCCCGGCAGTCCCATCGTGATGCTGCGGCGGGTGCAGGCTAACGACGCCGACCGCATTCTTGAAGGGGTTTCTTCGGGAACCCTGCCGCCGGACCTGGTTTACTGCAAGATCGAGGAGTGGGATCACATCACCGCGCACGTGCGCTATGGCCAGGGTCTGCCGGATATTCCGCTCTGGAGCGCGCTGCCTTTTTTCAAGGGACAGAAGAAGATCGTCCTGCGCAATTGCGGGCTTATCAGCCCTTCGGATATCGAAGAGCATATCGGCGTGGGAGGGTATCAGGCGCTCTACCAGGTGCTGATCGACAACCGTACCGAAGCTGTGATCGAGCAGATCAAGGCCTCGCGCCTGCGCGGCCGCGGCGGCGCGGGCTTTCTCACCGGGAACAAGTGGGACTTTCTGGCCCGGGCCAAAGCCGACACCAAATACATCATCTGCAATGCCGACGAGGGCGATCCCGGCGCGTATATGAATCGCAACGAGATCGAAGGCGATCCGCACTCGATGATTGAAGGCATGATTATCGGCGCTTATGTAACCGGCGCAACCGAGGGCATTGTGTACGTGCGCGCGGAGTACCCGCTTGCGGTGCGCCGCCTGAGCCGCGCCATCGAGCAGGCGCGCGAATACGGACTGCTGGGCAAGAACATCCTCGACCGCGGATTCGACTTCGACATCGAGCTGGTGCAGGGAGCCGGCGCATTTGTGTGCGGCGAAGAGACGGCGCTGATCGCCTCCCTCGAAGGTTTTGCCGGCCGTCCGCGTCCCCGCCCGCCGTATCCTGCGCAAAAAGGACTGTGGGGACGGCCGACCAGCATCAACAACGTGGAAACCTGGTACAACATTGCGCCTATCGTTACGCGCGGCCCGGCGTGGTTTGCGGAGACGGGCAGTTCCAAGAGCCCTGGCACGAAGGTGTTTTCGCTGGTGGGCAAAGTGCAGAACACGGGGCTGATTGAGATGCCTCTGGGCACGCCGCTGAAGAGCTTTATTTACGACATCGGCGAAGGCGCAGTGAACGGCCGCCGCGTGAAGGCGGTGCAAACCGGAGGGCCGTCCGGGGGGTGCATACCGGTGGAGATGTTCGACACGCCCGTGGATTACGAGAGCCTGGCGCAGATCGGCTCAATCATGGGCTCCGGCGGGATGGTGGTGATGGATGAAGACAGCTGCATGGTCGATGTGGCCCGCTACTTTATCGAGTTCACGCACTCCGAGTCCTGCGGCAAATGCGTGCCCTGCCGCGTGGGCCTCAACAAGGCTCTGCGCATTCTCAACTCCATCGCCCGGGGCGACGGCACAAGCGCACAGCTCAATCTTCTCGACGAGCTTGGCCGCATGATCCGCGATTGCTCACTGTGCGCGCTTGGTCAGTCGGCGCCGAATCCCGTGCTCACAACGATCCGTCATTTCCGCGACGAGTACGAAGATCACATCGTTGCGCATCGCTGCCGCGCGGGCGTGTGCCAGGAGCTGGCGCTCTCGCCCTGCGAAAACAGTTGTCCGTTGCGCATGAACATTCCCCGTTTTCTCGAGCTCTACCGCGCGGGGAGGCTGGACGACGCGTTCGAGTCGGTGCTTCTCGATAATCCGCTGCCGGCTTCTACGGGCCGGGTCTGCCAGCACCCTTGCGATAATCGCTGCCGCCGCCAGTCATTCGATGAAGTGGTGAACATGCGCGAGGTGCATCGTCTGATTGCGGACTCGATATTTCAATCGGAGCGCTTCGACTCCATGATGCAGCGGATCCTGTCGCGGCGGCTTCCGCCCACGGGGCGCAAGGTTGCAGTTGCCGGATCCGGCCCGACGGGGCTGACTGCGGCCTTTTATCTGGCGATGCTGGGTCACGAGGTGACCGTGTTCGAGGAGCGCGGTGAGGCCGGAGGCATGCTGCGTTTCGCCATTCCCGAATACCGGCTGCCGAAGGCGGTGCTGCGCCGCGAGCTCGATCTGATCGAAGGCGTTGGAGTCCGCTTCATCTTCAATGCGCGTGTCGGCTCCGATCCGCCGCTGAACGACCTTGCCGCCGGCTTTGACGCCGTGTTTATCTCGATCGGCACGTGGAAGGAGTCCTGGCTTTATCTGCCGGGTACGGAGCTCAAAGGCGTTTTCCCCGCGCTGATTTTTCTGGAGTCGGTCGCCCGCGGCGAACGAGTTCCCATCGGCTCCCGCGTGGCGATCATTGGCGGCGGGAATGCGGCGATCGACTCGGCGCGCACCGTGCTGCGCATGGGCGCTCAGGCCACCATACTCTACCGGCGCGAGCGCAAGGACATGCCCGCCATCGACGAGGAGATTCAGGCGGCCGAAGAGGAGGGCGTACGCTTTGTTTTTCTGGCCGCGCCGCATCGCATCCTGGGCGGAGCCGATGGCGGCGTGAAGGCGATCGAAATCGTGAAGACGCGCCTTGGCGAATACGACAAATCCGGCCGCCGGCGGCCTATCCCCACCGACGAGGTGCAGCGCTTCGAGTGCGACAGCGTCATTCTGGCCGTCGGCGAGACCTTCGATATGGATTTTTGCCGGGCCTCGGGCCTCGAACTGAAGGAGGAAGGCACGATTGCGGTCGATCGCTTTACGTGCGAGACCAGCCGGCCGGGATTTTACGCGGGCGGCGACGTGATTACGGGCGCATCGAACATGTCGAATGCCATGAGCGGCGGGAAGCAGGCGGCGCGCAAGATCGACGAGCGGCTGATGGGCCAGGAAAAGGCGGGCATCAGTCGCTGGGAGCAGCTCTTCCCCGAGTTCGATTACAGCCGCAGCGCGCCCGGAGAGCCGAGCCTGTCACGCCGCCATGCCGCCGGGTGGCTGCCGGCGGCGGCGCGCGCGCGGACGCAGCAGGAAGTTGTCGCCAACCTTAGCCCGCAGGAGGCTCTGGAAGAGTGCCGCCGCTGCCTGCGCTGCGACCTGCGCGGCACTCCCAGCTCAAGTTGAAGCAGGCAGCGAGGAGGGCCGGCAGATATGGAAGAAAAGGGCAGCGCGAAGATCATCTCCGTCCGCATTGACGGCGAGCTCGTCAGCGCGCATGAAGGGGATACCGTTCTCGCCGCGGCGCGCGCCAACGGCAAGTACATTCCCACGTTGTGCTACCTGAAAGGGCTGAGCGCGGTGGGCGCCTGCCGGTTGTGCGTGGTGGAGCTGGCCGGAACCGACCGCCTGCTTCCGGCCTGCACCACGCCGGTGCAGGAAGGCATGTCGATCAAGACCGCCTCGACGCGGCTTCTGCTTTACCGCCGCATGGCAGTCGAACTTCTACTCGCCGAGCGCAACCACATCTGTTCGTCGTGCGTTTCGAACGGACAGTGCGAGCTGCAATCGATGGCGCAGCTGCTTGGCGTTACCCACGTGCGCTACGACTACAACAACCCGCGGCTTGCGGTGGATATGTCGCATCCGCGTTTTGTTCTCGATCACAATCGCTGTATTCTCTGCACGCGCTGCGTGCGCGTGTGCGCCGAACTGGAGGGCGCCAACGTCTGGGAGGTCTCCTCGCGCGGCATCTATAGCCGCATTGTCAGCGATCTGAAGGACGAATGGGGGCAGGCCGAGAGCTGCTCGGCATGCGGCAAGTGCGTGCTGGCGTGCCCAACGGGCGCACTGGTCGAAAAGGGCTTTGCGGTGCACGAAATGGTGAAGGACAGCGGCCGGATCAGCCGTCTGGCGGTCCGGCGGGCGGGACGGTCGAGGTAGGCAGTATCGACATCCAGCAACGGCCGGCGTTGGGAGCGAAAGGTGCGTCGGCGCAGGGTCGAGGAGAGACGGTTCTTCGCTTCCAACCTTTGAGCCCGGGGATAGCGCGCTGCTAACATCTTGGATTGGAGAGCAATCTGTGTCTCAATCCGATCAAGAGATCTTTCAATCTGCCCGCCGTGAGCTTTTTTCCGCCGTCATTGGCGATGTGATGGACAAGATGGGACTGTTGCGGCAGTTTCTTCCGCCCGCGATTGTGCCGCTGGACCGGTCGATGGTCGTATGCGGCCGCGCCCTGACCGTGCTTGAAGCGGATGTTTTCGATGAATCCGTGGCCGGCTCGCACAATCCGCTCTCCGCTCGTCCTTTTGGCCTGATGATGGATGCGCTGGACGATCTGAAGACCGACGAGGTCTACATCTGCACCGGCGCCTCGCCGCGCTACGCGCTGTGGGGCGAACTGATGAGCGTGCGCGCCAGAAGATGCGGCGCAGCCGGCGCGGTTGTGGACGGCTACTCGCGCGACACGCGCGGAGTGCTTGCGCTGGGTTTTGCCACCTTCTCGCACGGCAGCTACGCGCAGGACCAGGGCCCGCGCGGCAAGGTCATCGATTTTCGCGTGCCCATTCAGATCGGGCAGGCGCGGATTGTGCCCGGCGATATGCTTTTCGGAGATCTCGACGGCGTCTGCGTGATTCCGCGCGCGGCAGAGGAAGAGGTTCTGGCCCGCGCCTTCGAGAAAGCGCGCCAGGAGAAGACGGTGCGCAGGGCACTCGAAGAGGGTATGCCGTCGAAGGCGGCGTTTGAGAAGTACGGAATTTTGTAAAAGGGCGGGAGCGGGAGGTCCAGAAGGACGGGCAGGGAAGCGGGTGGGCGCCGAGCGGCTGAGGCTGGGACATGGCCGCAGCCTGCTTCAGACGGGCTCGAATGGCGACGCCGAGGACTGAAACTCGCCGATAAACGCGTCCGGGGAAAAGGTGCAGATCCGGTCCCGTCCGGTGCGCTTGGCACGGTAGAGCGCGGCATCGGCCTGGCGAAAGAGCTCCTGGGCATCGGCGTTTTTGCATACGCTGGTATTGGTGATGCCCCAGCTTGCTGTCGCCTGCACATCGGCTCCGGGAAGCGCGTGTTTTTTCCCGCGTATGGCCTCAAAGAGGACTTCGACCACTGCCTGCGCTTCAGGAAGTGTGGTGTGCGGCAGCAGGATCAGAAACTCCTCGCCGCCGATCCGGGCAAGAACATCGGTCTCGCGCAGGCGGCTGCGAATGGTTTCCGCGACCGCGATCAGTACCGCATCGCCGGCGGCATGACCGTAGGCGTCGTTCAGATCCTTGAAACGGTCAAGATCGAGCAGGACCAAGGAGAAGTCGCCGCGGTAGCGCTTATAGTGGGCGAGCTCCCGTTGCAGCACCGGGGCCAGTCCTCTGCGGTTGTAGACGCCGGTGAGCGGATCGATGGCGATCTGCCGCTGCAGCTCGGCTTCAAGCCGGGCGTTCATCATCCAGACCACGGCCAGCGGCAACAAGGCAACGTTGACGATGTAGGCCACGGCGCTTGAGTAGACCAGCGCTGGGAAGGTTGAGTCGGGACGGGCGTGGAGTCCGAAGGCAACCCAGGCCCGCGCAAACTCCAGCAGGGCAAAGGCGACAAGAAAGCCGCCCATCACAATGCGCGGGGCGCGGGTTGCGCGCTCTTTGCCTGAAAGCAGAATGACGGGTGTAATGGCGCATTCGACCGCGATCATCAAGTCGCCGAGCGAGTTGCTCCACACCGGGTCGGATCTGCCGCTCCAGAGCGCGAAGACCGGAAGCGACAGCAGCAGGAACCCGGCCGATATCCATATGGTCAGCCTGCAGCGCCGCTCGAAACAGACAAAGGCTACGTTGAGAAGGGCATAGGAGAGGGGAATTGTCATGGGATCAATTCCCTGGCTGACGAGACTGGGCAGGTGGACGGGGGAGAGCTCGATGACGGCCCCTGCGCAATTGGCGAGACAACTGTAGAGCAGCCAGCGCCTTGTCAGATCACTCCAGCGATCAAAAGCCAGGATGGCGAAAACCAGCGTGATGCAAAGTAACTGAATATCCTGGATGAGAAGCAGGGTGTTAATCGAGATCGGGGTCCCCATAACGGTTGTGCGGTCTGGTTACGAATTTATATCAGAATCTCCTTTTACGGTCGCCGGATACGACGGAATTATCGGGAGCCTCGCCGCGAAGCTTTCCAATAAAGGAGCTGAATCAAAAGGGTACCGGGGCGCCGGAGAGGAATATTGGCACCTGACACCTGAAACCTGAGCCTGTAGAATCACTGAAGGGCTGGCGGGGTAGTCCCGGGGGTCCATACTTATCGATGAGCGAACAGGATACAGGTGTTAAGCTCCAGGCACAGGCTGCCTCGCCGGCCTGGGAGAGAATCGAGCGGGCCAGGCATCCACAGCGCCCGTATCCCATGGAATTGATCGAGCGAATCTTTACGGATTTCAGCGAGATTCACGGGGACCGCGCCTTTGGCGACGATGAGGCGGTGGCCTGCGGCATGGCACGGCTGGGCGCCGAAGAAGTGATGCTCATCGGCAATCGCAAGGGCGGCACCACCAAGGAGCGCGTGCGGCGCAACTTCGGTATGCCGCACCCCGAGGGCTATCGCAAGGCGCTGCGATGCATGAAGATCGCCGAGAAATTCGGCCGCCCGGTCATCAGCTTTATCGATCTGCCGGGAGCCTATCCCGGGATGGGCGCCGAGGAGCGGGGCCAGGCGGAGGCCATTGCGCGCAACCTGCGCGAGATGGCGCGGCTGCGCGTGCCGACGATCTCGGTGATCAGCGGCGAAGGCGGGTCGGGTGGCGCGCTGGCGCTGGCCGTCGCAGACCGCGTGTTGATTCTGGAGAACGCGCTCTACTTTGTGATCTCACCGGAGGGCTGCGCCTCGATCATGTGGAACGACGCAGGCAAAAAGGCTCTGGCTGCAGAGGCGCTGCGTATCTCCGCGCCGGAGGTGGCTGAGCTCGGTTGCGTGGACGAGATTGTTCCGGAGCCGCCGGACGGCATCCATGTGGAGCGGGAGCTGGGATCGGGATTTCTTGGCTCGGTGCTGCACAATCACCTGAGAGAACTGAAGCAGATGCCGGTGGATGCTCTGGTTGCCGCGCGACAGCAGAAGTTCCGCAACATAGCGCGGTTTTACACAGAAGGCTGATCTCTTGCGGCTGAAGGCTCCAACGATTTTGATGAGAAAACGCCAAGACAACCTCACCGGAGCACTCCCGGCCAATGATCGTGGTGTATGCAGCGTTCACGCCGCATTACGGAGGATTGCTTGACGGCTTCCCACCACCCCGGCGGACGATTGCGCGCGTATCTCGAGTTTCTCGCCGCATTTCTATATCTGTTTTTTGCCCGCTCGCTGGCCGTGAGCGGCGCGCGCGGCCTGG
>JAKCDN010000039.1 GCA_021841795.1 Acidobacteriota bacterium
CCCGGCATAAGTTCTGGATACGATTGCCGCCGCTTGCTCGGCTCATTCCATCTCCTGCACGCCCGTCTCGTGTCTCTACTCGTTGCGAGAATCTCCCCAGATCCACACGAACGTCGTTTGCCGACCCGAGCATCGCAACCCCTTCATCTCGCGAAAGAAAGCCGGAATCGCTGGTTCCCGAAGACCTCCCTCGACATCGTGAAACGGGCTGCCTGATGTCTTGAAAGTATCCCGCTGAACCAACAAGAACAATGGCGAGAAGGTGGAAACCGGCGCGTGAGAAACTGCGCCCTTAGGAACACGCAAATCCGCGAACGGGTAACCTTTTTTTGATTACTTATTGTGCAGTTGAGCAGTTGGGAGGCCTGCAACGATGGAACCCGGTAAACCTAATATAAGGCAACTTCAGAGTCGCGGCTATTCCGTCCAGTGCAAAATCACCATCGAACAGGGCGCGATGCTGAAGGTGCTGCCATCCAGCCGTTCCTCTTCGATCCTTACCTTCACGGTCTCCTCGTTGGTGTCGCCCGGCGATGCGCTGACCAGCCGCGTCAGGGTCGCATGCGCGTCGCGCGCCAGCCTCGGCGCGGCCACGGCGATGCGCCGCGCCCGGTGCAGACCATAGTTGAAGACGATCAGGCTGTGCCACCGGCCATCCTGAAAGGCATAGGCGTCGATCTCGTGCATGCCGCGCAGGCTCACGCCGTCGTTGCCCGGCGGCTGATCGCGGGTGGGATTCTCGCCGCCCGTCTCAACCTGCACCAGATCGCCCCGGATGGCGCCGTTCGCCAGGCTCTCGGCAAGAAACTGCGGCCGCTTGCGGCCATTCGCTCCCATCTCCACCACGCTGCCCCACAGCCGGACCGGCGTCCCGTCCGCGCGGTCGAACTTGTACTGCGGCAGGCTGAACAGCATCTGGTTGCGCACACCGTGATCCCGCATCATGCGCAGCATGTGACCGGCCACGGCCACCCCCGCCGCCGACGACGGAGTCAATCGGTCGAGCACCGCCTCCGGCGCCGTTCCGGCCGTGGTGTGCAGGTTCACCTCGTACACGGCCAGTTTGCGGCCGCGGGCGCTCTGCGCCGCCTGCGCCACCAGGCCACTCCGCGACATCTCCTCGGGCTGCGCCAGCAGCGGACCGTAAAGCTCGTCGTCGCTGGCCCACGCCGCCACGCTCCGCATCAGATAGGGCGCAATCGCCAGCGTATCGGCCAGCGGCGCCGCGGCCAGCAGCGCGCCGTTCCGGCCCGGATCGTACACATGCGTTCCCACCACCAGATCGAAGCTGCCGGCGGCGGTGCCCGCCGCCTGGCGCAACACGGCAAAAACCCGGTTGGCGCGCCGCCCGTAGGCGCCGGGGTCCTCGATCGACTCCCCGCGATAGTCCGGATTCCAGGTCTCGTTGCCCAGTTCTATATGAATCGTGGCAAAACTCTGCGTCCACGGCGCAGCTTCCCCCGCGGCCGCGCGCATCCGGCCCCCGCGCGTCGTGGCCGGACCTGCCAGGTACTCCGCCAGTTCCCGCGTCTCGTCCAGGCTCATCGCCGTGGGAACCACGATCCACGGCTCCGCACCCACCTCGCGGCAAAGCTCAAGAAACTCCGGAATCCCCACCGCCAGATCGTCCGCAGCCTGAAACCACGCATGGTAGCCCGCGCGCACGCGCGCCGTCGCCGGCGTCAGCAGGTTTTCCACCGTGCTTCCCAGGCCGGCGTCGCTCTCCATCAGGCGCAGCACGCCGGGACGCAGTTGCTTCAGCGTCTCCACCACTTCGTCGCGAAACACGGTGCGATTCGCGGCGTCTCCGCCGGTCTGCTCCAGCGACACATCGCTCAGCAGCACCGCGCCGCCGGAAACGCTGAACCCGGCTTCAACCGCCGCGGCGGGCAACGCCGTCTCGTCGGCCGTAAACTCCTCGCTGTACGCGGTCCACGCATCCGTCAACCGCACCTCGGCGTCGATGTAGCGCCCCAGGCCCGGAACCAGCCGCGCCACATGCACGCGCATGCGGCCGCTTCCGCCCACGGCCTTGGCGCGAAATCTCAGCCGATAGCGGCCGCGCAGGCGCACAAACGTCATCCCCGCCGTGGAATCGAAGTAGGAATTGAGATCGGCCGACTGCCCCGCGCCCGCCGCGTCGATCTTCAGCGCCTGACGCACCGGCAGATCCGGCGGCAGGTCGCTGCTTTCGCCCTCGAGCCTGGCGCCGCCGCGCAGCGTGGGCCACCAGCCTGCGCCCGGATCGGACTCCGGTCCGCTTGCGGCCTGCCTTTCCACCGCAATCCAGTCGCCCGCGCCCATCGTGCCGGGGCTGAGAGCCAGCGCAAATCCTCCCGCCACCGGCGAGGCATCCCGCACCGTGCCGCGCTGTCCGGCCGCGGCGCCTTCCAGCACCTCGTAACGCGCGCCGCTCCAGAACTCCGCGGGAAACTGCATGCCGCCGCGCCGGTCGACGCAGCGGCCATTGCCGCCCTCGCTGCATTGAAAGATGGTGCGGTACGCCATCGGCGCAAACTCCGGATTGCGCGCCAAAAGATTCTTCAGCATCTGCCCGGAGTCAAAGAAGTCCTGCTCGCCCAGATTCACGCCCAGCCGCGTGACCTTCGGCAAAAGCACCGTGCCCGTCACGCGCAGTTGCGTCACGCCCGCGGCGGCGGCATCCTGTGCCGCCTGCGCGCGCGGCGAAAGCGCCGCAATCACCGCCAGCAAGGCCATCGCCGGCACAGCGGAAAGCGCGGCGCGCCGACTGCGCGCCACCTTAAAATCTCTCGGCGTCCCGAGAAAATGAAGATCCACTCTGCCTCACCCGTCTTCAGAATAGTCCGCATCGCCCCGCAACGGCTGCTCCCCACTCGCGCCACGGCTCTGCCACAAAAGAGCGGGGGCCCGGCGCCCATCCACGCCAACTCCAGCCCTCTATACTTGAGGCACCGTGACCGTTTCCGCCGGATTCCCCGCATCCGAGTCCGCCAGCGCAGCGGGGCTGCTTCGCCCAGGCTACGACTTCGCGGTCTCCATCGTCGTCATCTCCTTCAACACGCGCGACCTGCTGCGGCGGTGCCTGGCCTCGCTTCTTGCCGAATGCAGCCGCCTGCCCGCGGGCTTAACGGCAGAGATCTTCGTTGTGGACAATGCCTCGCGCGACGGCTCGGCGGAGATGGTGGCCCAGGAGTTTTCCGCGCCCGTCACCCCGGTCCGCCTGATCCGCGCCGGCGTCAACCTCGGCTTCGGCGTCGCCAACAACCGCGCCCTCGAACTGGCCGCCGGACGCTACCTGGTCCTGCTCAACTCCGACGCTTTCCTGCACGACGGAGCCCTCACCCGCGCCATCGCCCACATGGACGCCGATGCCTTGGCCGGCGCGGGCGGCGCGCGCCTGGTCCACAGCGACGGCTCCTGGCAGCCGGCGGCACGCATGTTTCCTTCCATCCTGCGCGATGCCTTTGTTTACACCGGACTCGCCTCGCGCTTCCCCGGCTCCCGCATCTTCGCCGCCGCCGAGCGCACCTGGGCCGATCCCGCGCTGCCCGCCGCAGTCGACTGGGTCACCGGCGCCTTCATGATCCTGCGCCGCGAGGCCCTCGCCCGCACCGGCCTCTTCGATCCCGCCTTCTTCCTCTATAGCGAAGAGGTAGACCTCTGCCGCCGCATCAGGGCCGCCGGCTTCCGCGTGCAGTACTGGCCCGACATCGTCGTCACCCACCTCCACGGCGAATCCTCGCGCCAGGTGGGCGAACAGGTCTTTCGTGAAAGTGAAAGCCAGGTGGTGCTGTGGCGCATGCGCTCCACATTCCTCTACTACCGCAAGCATCACGGCTCGCAAGCCCGGCTCGCGCTCTGGCTCGAGGAGTGCCTCTACGCCCTGCGCTGGCTGCGCAACCGCGTCAGCCTCGAACCGGCCCGCCGCCGGCGCGCCCGCGAGTTTGCGCTGCTGCTGCGCCTGGCGCGCAAGGCATGGCGGCAGACCCGCGGCGGCCGCATCAGCCCGCCCGCTCCGTGGTAGCCTGCGTCCGCTTTACTGCAGAAACTCCCGCAGCGGCTCCTCGATGCCCCGCTTCACCAGTTCGTCCCGCACGCTCACCGGCTTCCATCCCAGCACCGTCTTCGCCGCCGTGCAATCGAACTCCGCCTGCTGCGTGCGGCTCTGCCAGTCGCGATACGAGGGCATCTGCCGCTCCGGATGCCGCACCGCGACCTTCACCACCCACTTCAGCATATCCAGCAGGTAGAAGCGCGCGATCGGCGTCGGATAGCGGGCAATGCGCATTCCGTCGGCGCGATCGAGCGCGTCCAGATACTCCTGCGCCGTCAGGCCAGGCCCCCCGGCCGATTGATCCCCCACCAGGTTGAAGTCCCGGCCTTCGATCCCCGGCGTCTCCATCGCGGCCAAGATGCCCCGCGCCACATCTTCGACCAGCACCAGCGGCAGCTTGTTTTCTCCCGCGCCCCAGATCTGGCAGACCGCGTCGTGCCACCACATGCCCACGCCCCAGTGGAACGGGCTGCCCCCGCGGCCGATCACGATGCCCGGCCGCACAATCACCAGCGGCAGTCCTCGCTCCCGATGCATGCGCAGCAGCGCCGCCTCGGAGTAGGCCTTGGCGCGCGCGTAAAGATTTCTGCGCCCGATCTGCACATCCAGCGGAGTCGCCTCCGTAATCCTGCCGCCTCGCGCGCCGGCATAGTACGAATCGATCGTCCCCGCATAGACCAACCGCTTCACGCCGGCTTCCAGCACGCACTCGCCCACCAGCCGCGTGGCGTCAATCTCCAGCGCCTGATAGTCGGCCCAGGTCTTCACGTGCGCCCGCGCCAGGTGCACCACGCAGTCCACGCCCTCCATCGCCCGTTTGAGCGCCTCGCAATCCTGCAGGCTTCCCCGCTGAACCTCGAGGCCGGCGCACAGCTCATCCGGCAGGCCGGCCGCGCTGCGCACCAGCACCCGCACCGGACGCCCCGCAGCCACCAGCTGCCGCAGCAGCTCCTTGCCGATGAACCCCGTCCCGCCCAGCACCAGAACGCCGGGCCGCGCGCCCGCGACAGCCGCGCTCTCGCGCCCCGCCGGCCGGGTCCGCACTGCCGCAGGCGTCTCCGGCAGCGCCGCCATCTCGCCGATCTGCCGGCAAACCCTGATCACACGCGCGCCGAACTCGTCCGCAATGCGCTCGTCCGCGGCCGCGCCGCGGTTCAGGCCCGCATAAAAGGCGTCCATGGCGCGCGCAATACTCTCCCCGTACGGCGAGCCCCGCTTTTCCAGGCGCAGCTTTGACCGCACATACCGCGCCAGCGTTCCCCGCGCCTGCGCCTTCAGTTCCCGCGCCCGCGCGGCCAGCATCGCATAATTCTCAAAGTCCGGATCCGCCGGCCGGTAGCGGTCCAGCGTGTAGGCGTTCCGCTCGATGTCCGCCGTCGCCGCGGCCAGCGATCCGCGCACGTGCACGCTGTACTCGCCAAACCCGGGGACAAACGAGCAGCGCAGATCGATCGCCGCCGGTCCCATAGCAGCCGTCACCTGCCAGCGGCGATAAAAATTGACCCCCGTGGGCAGCTTGATCGCGTTCGACGCCTGCGCCTCCATCCGGTGCGGCTCGCCCACCAGGTCCAGCATGTGCGCCACCACGTGCGATCCCGTCTCCAGCATGATGTTGCGCGGATCACGCAGCATCCAGATGTCGAACGGTCCCAACGCCGACTGCGGCAGAAACCGGTTCCAAACGATCGTGACCTGGTCGATGCGCCCCAGAACTCCGCTGCCTACATCGCGCCGCAGTTGTTCGTAGGGCCGTGAAAACAGAAAATTGTGCCCCACTCCCACGCGCACTCCGCGCTCGGCCGCCATGCGCGCCAGCTCTTCGCAGCTCTCGGCGCTGTCGCACATCGGCTTTTCCAGAAACACATGCACGCCCGCCGCAATCGCCGCGCTCGCCGCCGCAAAGTGCAGGTCCGGCGGCAGCAGGATGTGCACCGCGTCCAGTGGCTCGGCCGCCAGCATCGCTTCCAGCGATCCGTACACGCCGGCCGCGCCGTAACTGCGGGCCAGCGCCTCGGCCCGCGCGCGCGCCTGGTCGCACACCGCCACCAGCTCCACGCCCTCAACCGACTGCAGACACTGCGCGTGCCAGTCGGCGATGTAGCCGGCCCCCAGCAGCGCCACGCGGCGCCTGCCGGTGTCGCGCGCATCCTTCCCCTTCTGGCGTTCCATCTCCCCGCTCATCGCGTTCCCTTACTTGTACTCGATAATCGTCATCTGCCGCCGGCCCAGCCGCCGCCAGTAGTACTCCAGCAACCCCGCCAGCGCCGGAAACCGCGAGATCACCGTAAACCACCCATAGGCCCACGCATCGCGCGCGCTCCATCCCCGCCGCAGACAGCCCCGCGCAATGTGAACCCACTGCAGGCCGTACAGCCCCAGCATCGCCGGCAGCGAGAGTCCCCGCGTCAGCGGCGCCGCGGCCAGCGCCGCCGCCGGCAGCGCCAGGCCCCAGATCAGAATCCTCCGGCGGTCGCGCACAAAATAGCGCTCTTCTCCGCCGCCGTGCAGCGCGGCTACCTGCGCGTAGGCGTGGCCGGCGCGGCGATTCCGCCGCCACCACTGCCTGAAACTCGCGATCGCCGCATCGTGCTGCGCCATCGGCGCGTCCAGCAGATAGATCTTCGCGCCCTGCCGGCGCACGCGAATCGAAAACTCGTCGTCCTCGGCCGCGATCACATCGGCGCGGAATCCGCCCACCTCCCGGTAGACCTGCGCCCGCGCCATGAATCGCCCTCCCGAAGTGCGCGCCTCGCCGGCGGGCTGCCGCCACTCCATGTCGCACAGCCGGTTGTATACGCTCGCCTCCGGATGGATCTCGCGCACCCGGCCGCACACCACGCCAACCTCCGCGCGCGTCCGCAGCATGGCCGCTGCGGCCTCGATCCAGCCCGCTTCCAGCTCACAGTCGCCATCCAGAAACTGCACAAAGCGCGTCTCCGGAGCCTGCGCCATCACGCAGTCAAATCCCTCGTTCCGTGCCCGCGCCGCGGAGAATGGCCGCGACCGGTCCAGCTCCACCACCCGGCAGCCCAGCGCGCGCGCGTACTCCGCGCTTCCGTCGCGCGAGCCGGAGTCCACATAGACCACCAGCCTGGCGTCGCGCAGCGCCGCGCGCAAGCACAGCTTCAGGCGCTCGCCTTCGTTCCGCCCAATAGCCACGATCGCCACGTCATCCGCCGCGCCGTTGCTTGAATCCGAGGTCATCGAACCTCATTCTAAGTGGCCTGAATCGAATTCGATATGCCGCAAAGGGTGCAGGGTTGCCGCGCCCGCGTCAGACCTCGGTCATCTCCCGTCCCTTTGCCTCGCGCCCCAGCGCCGTCAGCCCCGCAAGCGCCACTGCCACCACCGCCACCGTCACCGCCAGCACCGCCGGATAGTTGCCCCAGCGCTCCGCCGCCAGCGCCTGCCCCTTGCCGTTCCACGAGGTCAGCAGCGCGCCCAGTTGGTAGGCCAGCCCCGGCGCCGTGGCACGCACCGGCGCCGGCGACAGCTCGGTCAGGTACGCCGGAACCACGCCCCATGCCCCCTGCACCATGAACTGCATCAGCACCGCGCCCACGCCCAGCATGACCGCCGAGTGTCCGTAGGCGTACAGCGGAATCACCGGCAGCGCCAACAGCGCCGACGTGATGATTGCGCGCTTGCGCCCCCACGTCTCCGAGAGCGCACCGAACACAATGCCTCCGCCGATCGAGCCCGCCCCGTACAGCACTCCGATCAATCCGATCGTCTCCGGCGAAAGATGCGCCGCCACCGCCAGAAACGTCGGATACACGTCCTGCGTCCCATGCGAAAAGCTCATGAACGCCGTCATCAGAACCACCAGAAACAGAAACGTCGGCAGGAAGCGCCGCAACTCCCGCGGCCACGCCGGCTCCGCGTGCAGCGCCTCGCGCTTCTTCCGCTTCTGCGCTCCCGCCAGCCACACCGGCGACTCCGGAACCTGCGACTGCACATACAGAGCCAGCAGTGCCGGCGTCGCGCCCAGAATGAACAGCCCCCGCCAGCCGATCGCCGGCAACGCCAGACCATGCCAGTGCGCTCCCGCAAAAAGCAGGCCAAATGCCGCCGAGGCCAGAATCGATCCCACCGCGTAGCCCTCCTGCAATATGCCGGAGAATGTTCCGCGGCCCTCTCTGGGCAGGGTTTCGAACACCAGCGCCGCGCCCACGCCCCACTCCCCGCCCATCGCGATTCCGAACAGCGCGCGCAGCACCAGCAGCGCATTCAGCGAGGGCGCAAAGGCGCACGCCAGCTCGATCACCGAGAATCCCAGGATGTTCGCCATCAGCACCGGCCGCCGCCCGTAACGGTCCGCCAGCACCCCGAACAGCAGTGCGCCCACCGGCCGGAAGGCCTGGGTCAGAAATACCGCCCCCAGCACCGCCGAAGGCTGGGTGCGAAACTCGCCCGCAATCGCCTTCACGCAGAACACCAGGAGAAAAAAATCGAGGCTGTCGAGCGTCCAGCCCAGAAATGCGGCCAGAAACGCATGGCGCTGCGCCCTGGTAAGTTGCTGAAACTGGCGAAGAACCGGCATAGGCGCGAGGATAGCAGAACACCGCCCCGCGCTTCGACGCCCCGGCAGGCTGTCCTGTTGCACCGGCCGCGACCGCGACGCCGGAAAAAGTTGAGCATCCGGCTAATATTTGTTGCAACAACTATCACTCTTCCGGCATCCTAATATAAGTGGCAGGCTCCCCTTGGGCGCCTGTCCCGCGCCGGACGCATCCCGGAACGGAACCCATCGGTTCCATCGCTCCGCCTGCTCCTGGCTCGCTATGTCCCTGCATCTACAAGGAGCTTCTGTTTCGATGAAAAAACTGACTGTTCTTACTGGAATTCTGGCCCTCGCGGCGCCTCTGGCCCTGGCGCAAACCACCACCTGGGTCTCCGATCCCAATCACAGCGAAGTCGACTTCAGCATCACCCACATGAGCGTCTCCAAGGTGCATGGCCGCTTCGGGGATGTGAAGGCCACCATCGTCTACGACCAGGCCGATCCCACCCGTTCCACCGTGACGGCCACCATCGGCGTCAACACCGTCGATACCGGCGTCGAGGCCCGCAACAACCACCTCAAAACCCCGGATTTCTTCAACGTTGCCGTGATGCCCACCGCCACCTTCACCAGCACCGGCGTCACCCGGAACGGCACCCACCTCACCGTCAACGGCAATCTCACCCTGCACGGCGTGACCAAGCCGGTCGTCCTCGACGTGGTGGGCCCCAACGGCTCCATCACCGACCCCAACGGACACGTCCATACCGGCTTCTCCGCTACCACAACGATCGACCGCACCGCCTTCGGCATCGGTCCCAAGTTCCCTGCCGCCATGCTCGGCGACGATGTCGCTCTCGACATCGAGCTTGAAGTTGTGAAACAGTAACCCGCAACCGCCACCCTGCCCATCGCCTTCGGCGCCCGTTGCCGAACAGGCATGGGCAGGCGCCGGCAGATCCGGCTCCGGCAACGCCGGCCCTGGGAGCGATCGAAGATGACCAGCCTGAAGCTCGAAATCCAGCAGTCCCCGCCCTTCTCCAGCGCGGAAGAGGAGACGCTTCTCAACCTGCTGCGCACCTCCGACTGCCTCAATCGCGCCCTGCAGCTGAAGATCCGCCCCTTTGGCCTCACCGGCACCCAGTACAACGTCCTGCGTATCCTGCGCGGGGCCCATCCCCAGGGCCTGCCCTGCTCCGCCATCGGCGACCGCATGATCGCGGCCGAGCCCGACATCACGCGCCTTCTGGCCCGCCTCAAACGCCTCAAACTCATCCGCCAGCACCGCGACCGCCGCGACCGCCGCGTGGTTCTCACCGAGATCACCGAATCCGGCCTGGAACTGCTCGAGGCCATGGACCCCGCCGTGCGCAGCGCCCCCAGGGAGCTGCTTGGCCACATCCAGGGCAGCGACCTGGCCGAGCTCATTCGCCTTCTCGAGCTCGCGCGCCATCCCTGCGCGGACAAGCCGCAGCCACGCTGAAATTGAGGTTTTTGCCATCGCGCGGAATGAAACAGGAGTCACACCCGCTTCGGCGGCGCGGAAGTGGACCGCAGCCCGCGTCCCAAGCCGGACCGGCTGGCATCCGTGAGGCTCTCGCCCTCATTGCCACCGTCATTCGAGACCGGCGGGGCGCCAGACGCTATGCCGCTGAGGGCTGGTCAGCGCGTGACCGCGCCAATTGGGTTGGGAACTGCGGGGACAGGAGGCTAGCTGTTGACAACCTTCTGCGCCACGGACTCCTCATCGGAGTCGGAATGGATGATCTTGTTGTGCAGGCAATAAAGCGCCAGCTCCAGCCGGTCCGAGACGCCCAGCTTGTCATAGATCTTGCGCAGATAGTTCTTGATCACCTGCTCCGTCGTCCCCAGTTGGAAGGCAATCTCCTTGTTGCGTTTGCCCTGGGTGATGCAGCTGATAATCGACATCTCTTTCGGCGAAAGCCGCGGCTGGCTGCGCGGGCTCACCAGAGCCGCCGCCTGCGCCCGGTAGGCGTCGATCACCCAGTTCACTGACTGATTATCGATCCAGGTCTCGCCCGCGGCGATCCTGCGCACGCAGCGCACCAGCAGGTCCGGCGAGATCGAGCGCGACACAATTCCGCGCACCCCGCGCCGGTACAGCTCCACCGTGTGGTTCTCATCGGCGGCCGCCGCCTGCACAATCAGCTTCACGTCCGGAGCCAGACGCAGCAGCTCCGGAATCGCGTTCGCCGTGCCGGCCAGCATGCTGCCTTCCAGCAGAACAATATCCGTAGGGAAGCGCTCGATGGCCGCGCGCAGGTTCTCGAGCGAATCGGCCTGAGCCACCACGCGAAGATCGTCTTCCAGGGCAAAGACCTTGCGTATTCCCACTCGATAGATCGCCTGCGAGTCCGCAAGGATGATACGAATAGTCCCGGGTTTTACAGGCGTATCTACGCTCTCGCCCTCAATTTGATCGTCCAGATTTTCCATAGATCGGCCACGGCCATTCCAATCGGTTCTCACTGCTCCGCAAAACGATATTCATCGATTGTGGCGGCGGCGAGATGCTCGTTGTGGCTTGAGGAGCAGCGTACCACACGCCCCTTGCAGTGAACCAGAACGTCCTGCGGCGTTCCCAGTATCGCATGAGGCATCCGCATCGAAAAGCGCAAATCCTGCCCCACGGTCATCGCATGATCCAGTGTGAACAGCACACCGCTGGCCGAGATATTACGCGTGAGTGCCGTAAAATCCCCGCTCCCCGTCGATACTACAACCGGCAGCGTCAGCGGAAACCGTACCGCGCACCGCACCTCTTGCCTGCCGCTTGAAGTCGTCTGAGCGCCGAAAGGAAGCCGCACATCAGCCTTGTGTAATGTCATATCTCGCGTCTCACCGTAAAAAGCCCCGATGACAATGTAGCGATTTTTACCGCTTTGTCACAGGGCACTAAAGTTTCCGGGCTGGTAACCGACTTCCGATGCCACCATCCGACAGATTCACTGCGTCGTCTGGCTACGAATATCTTATTACTGTCAATCTCCCGCTGCTCCGGCGGGCTGTGGAAACCAGGGCAATCTTATGAACGATCTGCGCCTCGGCAGTTATTGACGGAGTATAGTCACCGCCCGGGTTTTAAGGGCAATGTCACTTCTTAATCTTGGATTTGGCACGTCAGTTGATTTGGATCGAACATTTTTCGATATTGAATCCCTATTAAGCCCGCAAAAATGCGCTTTCCGATGAATCAGCCACTCCCCAGCGAACCTGCCACAACATTCATGCGATTGCCCAGCTGAGGAAACTCGGTCCCATCCTCACGCATCCTGCCCTCGGCAACATAAAGAAATGGCAGCGTCGCGCGAAAAAATCCGCGCAGACAAGGCGGAGGCCCAAGGCTTCGGTGGCTCCAGAGTCGAGGCCGCCAACACAGTTATGGCCCGATTTTTACCGAAACCCGAAGGGACAGGGCCATTGCCCCTCATCTTCGCGTCACCCGTCGCGCGCAGACGCCCGGTCTGCGTCGCTTCGCGCTTCCTGCTTCTTGATCTGAAAAAAAATAGTGCCAGGCGCCTGCCTGCCCTCTAGCTGACCATCTCTATCGGTCGATACACCCTGGACTCACAACCGGCCCCGCCGCGGCAGGCGCTTCAGATTGAATCTCCGCTCCCAGCCGCCCGCTCCTGACGCCGATTCCGGCGACATCCGCGCTGCGCATATCCGTTACAGCCGTTCCTAACTACCTCACAGAGTGCGAATTGAGGCGAGTCACCGTCTTTAAATTACTAAAGTTTGCACTTTTTGGTTACTTTCGTAGGAAATCTTGAAATTTACAACTTTCATGGTAGATTCTCTACCCCTTTTGGGTTACTCTGACTTTGCAAAGTAGCGGGTACGCCGCATAGGCCAAAGGAGTTTCTGAATGCGTTCCGTAATGTCCATCTTTACAAAATTTGCTGCCGTCT
>JAKCDN010000040.1 GCA_021841795.1 Acidobacteriota bacterium
GCTTCTTCGCGTCGGAATGAGCGGGAATATCCGAAGGCAACCGGCGGCGGCATTCCCTGCGCAGCGCCGGTGGCGAAGCCGGCCGGCCGTTGGCCATATTCCTCCGCGTTATACTGGCCGCGAGGCGGAACGCGCAGTCGGGGTTCCGATCGGTCTTCATGTGCCTTCTTGATCGCGCAGGCCTTCCCCTGGCTGCTCTGCTTCTCGCCCTGCTGGCCGTGGCCGCGCCCGCACAGGCTCCGCCAACGCCTGTGACCGTCAACGTTGTAGACGAGAACGGCGTCGCCGTCGACGGCGCCCAGGTCACCGCCACCGCGCCCGGGCTGGCGCCTCAGCGCCTGCGCACCGACTTCGCCGGAACCTGCGTCTTTACCCCGCGCCAGGCCGCGCCCTTCGCCCTCCACGCCGAGAAGCCCGGCTTCTACGCCGGCGACGCCCAGGGTCTCCAGCCCGGCCAGTCCGCGGTCCGGCTGGTGCTGGCCCATGAGCAGATGGTCCGCGAAGAGGTCAACGTCACCGCCTCCCAGCCCGGGATCGATCCCCAGCAGATCTCCGACCGCATGACCATGAACACCCCCGAGATCGTCAACATCCCCTACCAGACCTCCCGCGACATCCGCTACCTGCTGCCGTTCTTCCCCGGCGTCATCCAGGACTCCACCTTGCAGGTGCATGTCGCCGGAGCGGAGACCTGGGAAACCCTCGACACCCTCGACGGATTCGATATCCGCTCCCCCGTGAGCGGCTCGCTCAGCCTGCGCGTCAGCGCCGACGCCGTGCGCTCCATCGACTCCGAATCCACCCGCTACCCGGTCGAGTACGGCCGCGCCACCGGCGGCGTGCTGGCCTTCACCACCGGCATGGGCGACAACAAGTTCCGCTTCAACGCCACCAACTTTATTCCCTCCTACCGCGAGCTGAACGGCATCCGCTTCGATAAGTTTGTCCCCCGCTTCACCTTTTCCGGGCCCATCGTGCGCAGCCGCGCCTGGTGGTACGACGGCGTGGAGATGAACTACGGCAACATCTATATCCCCGAGCTGCCCGCCAACGCCAACACCGACACCCTCATCCGCGGCAGCAACCTCTTCAAGGTCCAGGAGAACCTGACCCCTGCCAACATCCTGACCGCCGGCCTGCTCTACAACAACTACCACTCCCCCTACGACGGCATCTCCGCGCTCACGCCGCAGGCGAGCACGGTCAAGCGCAACACCATCGCCTGGCTCCCCTACGCGCGCGACCAGCAGAGCCTCGCCGGCGGCGCGCTGCTTGACGTCGGTATCGGCTACGTCCGCATCCGCGACGGCTTCGAGCCCCACGGCAACACCCCCTACGCCATCACCCCGGAGATCGCCGAGGGCAGCAACTTCCAGAGCCAGACTGGCCGCTCCCAGCGCCTGGAGGGCAATGCCGCGCTCTACCTCGCCCCTCGTCAATGGTTCGGCCGCCACGACCTCAGGCTGGGCGTCGATGTCGATCGTGTCGCCTACAACCAGCAGCAGACCTACAACCCGGTCAGCTACCTGCGCGAGGACGGAACCCTCGACCGCAGGAGCGTCTTCGCCGCCGCGCCGCCGTTTGCCCTGCACAACCTCGAGACCGGCGCCTATATCGAGGACCGCTGGCAGCCCGGGAACGGCCGGCAGGGAAGGGCATGGCTGCTGGAGCCGGGAGTGCGCTTCGACTGGGACGAGATCGTGCGCCGCATGCTGATCGCGCCGCGGCTGGCCGCCGTCTACGCGCCCCCGGCGGACAGGAACAAAACCAAGATCTCCGCCGGCGTCGGCGTCTACTACGAGCACACCCAGCTCGAGTACATCACCCAGACCTTCGCCGGCATTCGCTACGACACCTACTATCTGCCCGACGGAATCACCCCCGCCGGCCCGGCCCAGGAGACCGAGTTTACCGCCACGGAATCGGCCCTGCGCGCCCCCCGCGCCGTCAACGCCGGTCTGGGCGTGGAGCGCATGCTGCCCGGGTCCATCCAGGCCGGCGTCAACCTCATGCTCCGGCGCACCACCGACCTGTTCGCCTTTGCCAATCAGGGCGGAGCCGCCGCCCTGGCCGGCGACTATCAGCTCGCCAACGCGCGCCGGGACCGCTACAGCTCCGAGGAGTTTGACCTGCGGCGCTACTTCGCCCAGGACTACACCCTGTATCTCTCCTACACCCACTCCTCGGCGCGCACCAACTCCGCCCTCGACTATCTGCCCACCCCGTCGCCGCTCGGAGCCCAGCAGAGCGGGCCTCTGGCCTGGGACACCCCCCACCGCGTCATCTCCTGGGGGTGGCTGCCGGTTCCCTTCGCCAGGCTGCGCCGGCGGTGGGATCTGGTCTACCTCCTCGACTGGCATAGCGGATTTCCCTATACCGCCATCGACGCCGCCGGCCAGGTCGCCGGCGCCGTCGGAGCCGGGCGCTTCCCCTACCACGTGGATTTCAGCCCCGGGCTCGAATGGAAGTTCCACTTCCACGGGCAATACTGGGGGCTGCGCGGCGTGATGGAGAACGCAACCGACGCCGCCAATCCCCTGGTGGTCAACAACAATGTGGATTCGCCCCAGTTCGGCGTCTTCAGCGAGCCCGAAGGCCGGGCATTCACCGCGCGCATCCGGCTGATCGGGACCAGGTGAGAGCGCCCGCGGCCGGACCGCCCCGGCCTGCTCCCCCATGCCGGATCGAGCCCGTCGCCTACACCCGCAGCTCGCGCCGCGCCGTCTCGGCCACGCGGTCCATGTCGGACGTGGTCAGCACGCGGATGCGGTGCTCCTCCATGGTCTCGACGCCGAAGCGGTAGAGCGCCAGCCGCTCCGGCTCCTCGTCGCCGGCTCCCAGGCGCGCCGCCGGCTCCACGATCGCCGTCAGCTCCAGCTCGGCCTGCTCCACGCGCTGCACGCCGGCGCGCAGCGCGGCGGCGGAGAAGGCCAGAACCTTTGCCATCTCCACCCCGGAGCCGGCGCCCGCGGCGCCGCGCGTCCCCGGCCCCGCGGCCGGGCCGGGATCAAGGCTCACGGCGTGAAACATGCGGATGATGCCGTTGGGCCGGTAGCCCAGATCGATGCGCAGCGGGTCTCCGGCCCGCGTATACGCCGCCGCGGCAATCCTCTTGCGCAGCAGATCCCAGACCCCGGCGCGCTCGAACTCCGCCCGCATGCGCGCCTGGATGGCGCCGCGTCCGCCCGCGCGCGCCGCCCGTTCCCGCGCCGGAGCATCGACGTAGAGCCGCATCAGCTCCTCCATCCCCGCCGGAACGCTCTCGGCCAGGTACGCCTTGGGCTCGGTCATCTGCACATTCAGCGAGAGCGACTCTTCGAGGATCCGCCGCAGTCGGCCCTCCGGCTCCTCGGTCAGCCGCCGCCGCAGCTCGCTCTCCATGCCTTCCAGCAGCGCCGTGTCCGCCTCCGGATCGAGGCAGCGCACCCGCCGCCAGTCGCGGGTAAAGCGCACCTCCGTCCGTCCCGGCCCATCCCCGCCCGCCGCTTCGCGCAGGATCACGCCGATGTGCACGTACTCGTTGCGCACCGCGTCCGGCACGTACCGGAGCAGCTGGAACTCGCACTCGCGTCTGGGATGGATGCCGGTCATCGGTCTCTCAGCTTACGGGATTCTGGAGCAGCCGGCGCGGCGCCATGCGCCTCCGCCGCTCCTCCCCCATCAATTCACCCTCATCGTAGTCCCCCGGAGCGCCGCTTTCCAAGCCTCTTCCTCATCCTGCCGCGGCTCTTTGCCCCAATTTGGAAACGGCATGCGGTCGGACTTCCCGAAGGCCTCGATCAGCTCCCGGATCCGGCTGCGCCGCGCCAGCAGTTTTTCCATCAGCGCCTCCATCTCCCCCAGGTCGCCGCCGTACCACTCGGGAGGCGCCGCGTTGGCCGCGGCCCAGATCGTCTCCGCCGGCATGGTCTCCATCCGGGTCAGCCAGGGCTCGAAGGACGCCCAGCCGGTCACGCCCCGGTACACGTCATTGCGAAAGTAGACGCCCCGCAGCGGCGCGTCTTCGAAGCGCCAGTCGCCGGCGTGGAAGCAGTAGCCGAAGTCGATGAACACGGCCTTGTAGCGCCGCTCCCGCGGACGTTTCACAAACACGGCCTGCCGTCCGTTGGCGTTGCCCGTCCATTTGTCGAGGGCCAGGATGCCGGCGAACTCGGCCAGGTTTTTCACCGCCGCCAGCTGTTCCTCGGGCAGGTAGTCCACCACCTGGCCCGGCATCAGGCCGCCTGCGAACCGCGACCCGAACTGTAGCCCCGGCTGGCAGCGCATCCGCGTCGGCCCCAGGTCTATCTCCAGCTCCGGGGTGTTGCCGATCAGCCAGCTTGAGACCTCGACCAGCTCCGCCTCCGGCACCGTCAGTCCTGCCGCCGCGGCCAGCCGGGTGGCCACCAGCTCGTTGGCCAGCACCCGCGGGTGCTGGGGATTGTTGCGGAACTTCACCACGTACACGTGCCCGTCGGCGCCCAGCATCAGCTGTCCCTGGGCGCCGCCCCGCATACGCCGGATCTGCTGTACCGCCAGAACCGCCAATCCGCCCTCCGGCCCGTTGTGTCTGGTCTTGCTCGCATTCTAACCGCAGAGAGCGGGCCTCCGCGGTGCGCTCCGGCCCGGCATCCGCCCGCTCTCCCTTGTTCCCGGCATTTCTCCCCTGTTACCATCGAATCTGCACTCGCCATTCCGGGCGGGGCCCTGAAAATCCTACAACGGAAAGAGGTTGAAACGGTGGCAGACACCAAAAAGATCGCCGACAAGGCGGAACGCAAGAAGCTCAAGCGTACGGCGCGCAAGAAGGCAGCGCCCAAAGCCAAGCGCACCACGCCCCGCGGCTCGCAGAAGCAAAAGGTCAAAAAGCTCGCCCGCGGTCAGTCGAAACGCTAAAGCGGCGCCATGCTCGGCCGGCGCGGATCCCTGTCAGTTCCGGATCGCCGCGCCGGTCGCAGCGTTTTTATGGGCGGCAGCGCTTCGCCGGTTCTGAAGGCGCTGTGCTGCCGCTGCAATCGCTCCGCCGGACCGGCGGCATCGCTCCTCCGGTCCGGCCCACGCCATGGCAACCGGGCGCGGGCCAGGAATACGGGTAAGGAATGCAGGGTCCGGTGGGTGGGTCGCGCCACGCCGCGCCTCGCGCGCCGGCCCCGCGCCTGAGCCCCGCAGCCCGGCGTTCTCAACCCGGCACCCTCAACCCGACACCGGAAACCTGTGCGGAGGCGCTCCCTGCTCAGCCAACTGCGTGCCTGCAAGTCGATCGACAAACTGATTGCCGAGTCGGAGGATCCCGGACGCTCGCTCAAGAAGAGCCTCGGACCGTGGTCGCTCACCGCGCTCGGCATCGGCGCCGTCATCGGCTCCGGGATCTTCACCGTGATCGGCACCGCCATGGCCGGGCAGCGCTTCGACGTTCCCGCCATTGCCAACACCCCGCTCCTGCACTACCTCATCGCGCATACGGCCCTGGCCGGAAGACCCGGCGCCGGTCCGGCGCTCGCCCTTTCGCTGGTCTTCGTCGCCCTGGTCTGCGCCTTCACCGGCCTCTGCTATGCCGAGATGTCGTCGATGATCCCCATCGCCGGCTCGGCCTACACCTACACCTATGCCACCCTCGGCGAGCTGGTGGCCTGGATCATCGGCTGGGATCTGATCCTGGAGTATGCCTTCTCCAATATGAGCGTCAGCGTCGGCTTTGCCGCCCATGTCGTGGACCTGATGGACTGGTTCGGCCTCCATCTCCCGCTGCGCTGGATCTCGCCCGCCTATCTGCCCACCGGCCTTCAGGATCTGGCCGGAAACAATCTCTACAATCCCGGCTGGCACTTCGGCTTCAACATTCCCGCCTTCCTCATCGTCATGATCCTCACCGCCATCCTGGTCCGCGGCATCCGCGAGTCGGCGCGCACCAACAACATCCTGGTGCTGGTCAAGATGGCCGCGATCCTGGTCTTCATCTTTGCCGCGGCCGGCTTCGTGCGCCCGCGCTACTGGCATCCCTTCATGCCCAACGGCTGGTCGGGCGTCCTCGCCGGCGGCTCCATCATCTTTTTCACCTATATCGGCTTCGATTCGGTCTCCACCGCCGCCGAGGAGTGCCGCAATCCCCAGCGCGATCTCCCCTTCGGCATTCTTGCCACCCTCGTGGCCTGCACCGTGCTCTACGGCGGCGTCGCCATCGTGCTCAGCGGCATCGTGCCCTGGCAGTCCGTCATGGGCGATGCCGCCCCCGTCGTCAACGCCCTCAAGCGTCTCACCCTCCAGCAGGGAAGCCTCATGCTGCACTGGGTCCGCCTCTTTGTCCTCATCGGCGCGCTCATGGGCATGATCTCCTCGATCCTCGTCTTCCAGCTCGGACAGGCGCGCATCTGGTTCGCCATGTCCCGCGACGGCCTCCTGCCGCCCATCTTCAGCCGCATCCACGCCCAGTTCCGCACCCCCGCCTTTGCCACCTGGGTGGCGGGCTTTGTGGTCGGCATCCCGGCCGGCCTCCTCGACATCGGCACCGTCGCCAATCTCTCCAACATCGGCACCCTGTTTGCCTTCGTCCTGGTCTCGGCCGCCGTCATCATCCTGCGCTATCGCGAGCCCGGCCGCCATCGCGGCTTCCGCGCCCCGCTCGGACCGGTCTTTCCCATTCTCAGCATCGTCTTCTGCATCCTGCTCATGATGGGCCTCGAAGTTCTCACCTGGATGGCCTTCTTCGTCTGGCTCGCCCTCGGCCTTCTGGTCTATTTCTTCTACAGCCGCCACCGTTCCGAGTTTGCATCTAACAGACTGGCGCCCTGATCTTCCCTTTGCATGCGCGGTCGACAGGGTCTGCCGCGGGCTCCGGGCCGCTTATGGGCTCACTGGCTATGAAAAACTGGCAAAAATCCGTCCTCATTACTCTCATCTCCCTCGCCATCGGCGGCATCTATCTCCTCGTCGTCTTCGAGGAGCGCCGCAATCCCGGCATCGCCCGCCAGTCCGCCTCCGACCAGCCCGTCTCGCCCGACGATGTCGCCGAGGTCCGCGCCCTGTTTCCCACCTCCTTCGACGACGTGCTCAAGCTTCAGAACACCAGCGTCTGGATGAAGAACGGCTACACCATGCCCTACTTCCCCTATGCCGCGGGGCGCATCGTCTTTGCCCGCTCCGCCGGCGTCCTGCCTTCGCTCCAGCGCCTCGACATCAAGAAGGTCATCAAGGCCGCGGCGCCCGCGCAGATCGACGACGGCATCTCGCACGGCTCGCGCCAGGCCTTCGCCGTCTTCGCCGAGCCCGGCAGCCCCGATCTCTACGCCACCGCCATCGGCGTGATGGACGGCGCGCAGGAGGACTATTTCAGCGATGTCCTCTTCTTCTACGACGATCCCCATACCATCTACGACCACTGGCCCACGCCGGTCTGGACCGCCATCGACAGCCATCGCGCGCAGACCGGCATGAGCGAGCTCCAGGTGCGCATGGCCCTCGGACAAAAGACCCGTCCGGACAGCTCCGCCGAGGGCGATCGCACCGTAATCTACGATCAGGCCGGCAAACAGTGGACGGTCACCTTTGTGGACAACAAGGCCACTGCCGTCAGGAGTCCGTAATGTCAACCCTGTCCATGCACCCTCGCGCCATCCGGTCCGGCGTCGCGGCCGAACCCCGCAGGGGCGCTGGTCCGCAGGCCCATCCGCCGCGCGGCCGGGAGCCGTTCCCGCGCCGGTGTCGGCCCGCCTGCGCCGCGCCCGTCGTCTTCGCTCTGGCTCTCTTCGCGCTGCCCGTCTTCGTCCGCGCCGAAACCCCAGGCGCCGCCGTCTGCCGCCAGGTGAAGGGCAGTGTCCAGTGCGACCGCGCGGCCTTTGTCAAAACCCTTGCGGCCGCTCATTCCGTCGCGCTCCAGACTCAGCCCTTTGACCGCAACGGCCAGCGCGAGCTGGGCGAGCTTGCGGCGCAGCTGGGCAAGACCGTCTCCGCCGCCAATGCCGACCTTCTGTTCCGCCTGGTCAGGCTCGATCCGGCCAACCCGGTTTACTACGGACCCAACAACCGGGTGCTGGCCGCGCTCCGCGTCTATCTGCCCGGCGCTCAAGGCGGCCGCGGACCGCTCCTCTGGATTGAGAACTATGCCGGCCAGCCCGACACTCCCTGGCCGACCGTGGTCCACCAGATCATCCGCCAGTTCAAAGCCGACGCCCGGTAGGCCGGCAACCCCTCCGGCTGGCCACGGCCTCGCGGCGCGGCAAAGCCGCCCATCCCTGCCCTCCCCGCGCCATCTACACTGGACCTGTGACCGACATTCAGGACTTCATTCATCGCCTCCCCAAGGCCGAGCTGCATCTGCATCTCGAAGGCACCATCCGGCCGGAGACGCTGGTCGAGCTCAGCGCCCGCCACGATGCGCTGCCCCTCACGCTCCACGACGCCCAGGCGCTCTATCGATTCACCGACTTCACCGAGTTCATGGAGTGCTTCAAGGCCGTCACCCGGCGTCTCAGCGACCCTGAAGATTTCGAGCTCGTCGCCTGGCGCATGATGCAGCAGCTTCATGCCCAGGGCATCGTCCACGCCGAGGTCTACATCTCCGTGGGCGTCATCTATCTCTGGCACAACTTCGATCCCCTCTGCTTCGAGCCCATCTTTGCCGCGCTCGAGCGCGCCCGCGAACGCGCCGCGCGCGCCTTCGGCCTCTCCCTCTTCTGGATCTTCGATGCCGTGCGCCATTTCACCGTCGAGGAGGCCGAGCGCGTCTTCCTCAAAGCCGCCGAGCTGCGTCGGCTCTACCCCTCCATCATCGGCATCGGCCTCGGCGGCGACGAGCGCCTTCAGGGCTCCGAGGTCTTCCGCGCCCACTATGCCCGGGCGCGCGCCGCCGGTCTCCGCCTCACCAACCACGCCGGTGAAACCACCGGCCCCGATGCCATCTGGGAGGCCCTCTCGATCGGCTCCGAGCGCCTCGGCCACGTCTTCTCCGCCATCCAGGATGAGCAACTCCTCCTCAACCTCAAGGCCCGCGCCGTGCCCCTCGAGCTGAATCCCACCTCCAACCTCCGCACCGGCGTCTGCGACTCCTTCGCCGCCCATCCCCTCCGCCGCTACTTCGACCGCGGTCTCCTGGTCACGCTCAACTCCGACGATCCGGCCTTTTTCGGCTCCGATCTCGCCCATGAGTTCTTCCTCGCGCACACGCACCAGGGCTTCACCCGCGACGAGCTGCGGCGGCTTGCCGCCAACTCCTTCCGCTCCAGCTTTCTTCCTGAAGCGGAAAAGGCGCACTGGCTTGCCCGAATCGACACTCTTGAGTAAATACCGCGCGCCTTGCCGCCCGTCCGCCGCGGCCCGCCGCGCGCAAACTGCGCTATCATGATCTAGCAGGAGGCAGTTTTCGATGTCCATGGAAGCCGATGCCCTCGTCCCGGTCGATGAAACTCCCGAGTCATGCACGGGTTCAGCCGCGATTCGCGTCATCACCTGGTTCTCCGTGGGGATTGCCGTTGCTGCGTTGGGCGTCTTCGTGGGCGCAGAGCTCCGCAGCCGCTACCGCTTCAAAAAGCGCACTCCCTACGACTTCTACGCCAATGCCGGCGAACAGCAGACAGGCGAGTTTGGCGTCGGCGTCTAGCCGTCCAGCCGCATCCTGACCTCTAGGGCCTCCAGTCGCTCCCATGCGCCTCCAGCCGCTCCTGTGCGTCTCCAGTTGCTCTCTCGCGTTGCCTGCAGTCCCCATAGCGCTCGTGCCTGTTTTGACCGGCGCAGTGGCCTGCCTTGCCCCGCGCCGCCGTCCCGTTCTCTTCGGCCTTCCATCTGCCGTGCGCCCCTCGCCGGGCGCGCTTTCGTTTTCTTCACCGCCTTCCCGGCGGTCCGGCTGCCTCCATCGCTCCCCGCACCCGATTTTCCCCAAAGAATTGTCGTCTTCCGGCGGCCTTCTGTCGTCTAATAGGGTAAGATGACCATCGCTGGCATAAGGCCGTTCTTCGTAAAGGCGCCCACCATCGCCGACGAGCAGGTGCGGGCTGAGAGCCTTGCCATCGCCGAAGGGCTCAAAAAGCGCAAAGCGGGACTGCTCGACGAGCTGATCGTGCGCTATCAGCACCGCCTCCTGCGCTATCTCCTCTTCTTGACCGGTCATCGCGAGGCCGCAGAAGACCTCTTTCAGGAGGTCTGGATGCGCGTCCTCCTCCGCGGCGACCAGTTTAACGGCAAGTCCCGGTTTGAAACCTGGCTCTTCACCATCGCCCGCAACCTGGTCATCGACCAGCGGCGCAAGCGCACCATGAACAGCCTCGACGAGCTCATCGAGGGCAGCAGCGAAGATGATCGCGCCATGACCTTCGAGGTCGCCGCCGATGGACCGTCCCCCTTCGATCACGTCTCCAATCTCGAAGACCGCGAGAAGATTGCAGCCGCTCTTCTGGAGCTGGACACGCTGCACCGCGAGGTGCTGGTCCTGCGCTTCCATGAGGATCTCTCGCTCGAAGAGATCTCCAAGGTCACCCGTGCGCCGCTCTCTACCGTCAAGTCCCGGCTCTACCGCGGCATGGCCATGATCAAGCCGCGGCTAGGCTACGCCGCCGAGCGTTTTGAAGCCGGTCTTCAGGAGGCCGTGTGATGCGGACGCAGTGGGCCGATCATGCAGGTTCCCGTAGGGTGCAGGGCGCGGCCGCGGTCGCCCCCCGCGTCGATGGCGATCTGCTGGCCGCCCTCGCCGGCAAGCAGGCCGCTCACGACCGCACCCTCGCCCAGACCACCCGCCGCGTCGTGCTCACCTCGATGGGCGTCATGGAACAGCAGAGAGCCGGCCGGCAGCGCAGCCGCGCCCTGGCCATCGCCGCCTCCTTGCTGGCCCTCCTTGCTCTTGGTCCCTTCGTCTGGCGCGTCACCGACGACATCATCGGCGGCGAGCACTTTGCCGATGTCGCCACCCAGATGAGCCTCTGGATCTGCATCCTCTGTCCTGCCACTCTCGCTGCCGTCCTGGTCGCCGGCCGCGCCCGCTCCAGGAAATAACTCCCGGAAATCCCCAAAATTCCCGCCAATTCCCCAGGACAGGCAACTTCCCGCAGCTTTCTCCCGTCCATTTCAAGAAAGGGGTTAATCTGTCTGCAGCGGTTCTGCAAGTGACCCCTGCGATGAGGCGCGGCCTATGCCCGATCTGGAAGCCATTGGCGTGAACGACGAAGAGCGGATGATTCCCGTTTGGTCGATTGTTGCGGCCAGCGCGGCCTTTGTGCTGGTTGAGTATTATTTCTGGATCATCGCACCCGGGCAGCGCCACCATACTCCACCGCCCCTCGGCCTGCGCCTTTACTTCAATCTCTCCTGGGGCGTCGTGGCTTCGCTTTACTTCCTCATGGTGGGCTACATCAGCAAGGATGCCCCGCGGCGCGCCATGAGCACCCGCTTCTGGATGCTGATCTGCTTCGTGATGCCGGCCGGAATCGGCGCTGTGCTTTATTTTCTTCTCCGCCCGCCGCAGGTCTTTCGCTGCCCCGCCTGCGGCACCCACGTCCAGGCTGACTTCCATTACTGTCCCCAGTGCAACTACCAGCTCGCCGCCAGTTGCGGCAACTGCTTCCGCACCGTCCGCGCCGCCGATCAGTACTGTACCCGCTGCGGCCACGAGCTGGCCAAGGACCACACCCCGGCGCGGCTGCGCGTCATGGGCGAGTAGAGCGCGGCTTTCTCTCCGGGCTCCCGCCGGCTCTCGTCTTTTTTCGGCTTCCCGATCCGCCGCTCCCGTGAATCTGGATGGCTCGGCCGCTCATCGGCATTGACCCTGTCCATCGCCGGTTCCTACAATCGTAGCTTCAGAGCCTATGTCCATCTCCGCCCTTATCATCGACGACGAACAACTGGCCCGCGACGAGCTCAAGTACCTGCTTGACTCCGTCGGCGGCGTCGACGTCCTCGCCGAGGGCGATAACGGCATCGAGGCCGTCGACCTCATCGAGGAGCATCAGCCCGACCTGGTCTTTCTCGATGTGCAGATGCCGGGCCAGGACGGCTTCGCCGTGATCCAGAGGCTCATGGAGCGCAATCGCGCCGGCCTGGCGGAGTCTGCCCGCCGCAATCAGGACCGGCGCGGCGCGCCCGCAGGCCCCGGCGCTGCCGATGCTCCCCCGCCTCTGCCCCATATCGTCTTCGCTACTGCCTTCGACCAGTACGCAGTCCGCGCCTTCGATGTCAACGCCGTTGACTACCTGCTCAAGCCCTTCGACCGCGCCCGCGTGCTTGAGGCCGTCGAGCGGGTGCGCGCGCGTCTGGCCACAGGCGGCGCGCAAAACCTCGCCGCGGCCGATCCCGAGTCGCAGCTCGGCCGTCTGCTGCGGCTCCTGGACCGTCAGGAGGGGCGTGCCCAGGGCGCTGAATCCGGCCGTCCCCCCGCCAAGCTCATTGTCCAGGCCCAGAGCCGCCTCCTGCTCGTCGATCAGGCTGAGATCTGCTTCGCCGCCATCGACGAGGGCATCATCCGCGTCGTCACCCGCGCCTT
>JAKCDN010000041.1 GCA_021841795.1 Acidobacteriota bacterium
GTTGCCCCACGTCCACTGCTTCTTCCCGGGCGCGATGCGATGATCCGCCACATGCACAAAGCCGGCTCCGGCGGCGTGATCGTAGCCGCCGAAAAAGTCCTGCTCCGTGCCCAGAATCATGTAGCTTGTCGGCACGGGAATATTGCCATACCAGCTCAGATCGTTGGCCGCATACGAGCCGTCCGGCGCAAACTGCCCCGGCATCTCGTCGGCGGGAACTCCCGTGCGCGCGCGCTCCGCATAGTCGATCCCGTAGTAAGGACGGTCGCTCAGTGGAAAGCTCGTGATCGCGCGCCGCGCGTGATCGGCCACGTAATGCACATCGGGCGGGAAAAAGGACTGATACTTCTCATGCACGCGCGCGGCCACATTGGCCCACCACAGAAACGTCTGCATAAAAGGAGTGCGATTGCTGAGCCGCACCTTCAACTCGATAAAAGCCTTGCCCGGATGCAGACACACGCCGTGCATGCCCTTCATCCGCGTCAGCGGATCGTGATCGCTGCACCAGATCGTCACCGATCCATCCCCGCCGCGTTCGATCTCCACCTCCACCGGCATGAACGTCGCCGGCCGGTGGTGCTGCGGCCAGTTAAACTCCACGCCGCCGGAGATCCACGGCCCGGCCAGCCCCACCAGCGCCGGCTTGATCACATTCTGCCGGTAAAAAAAATCGTACCCGTTGGTCTTGTCCAGTCCCACGTGAATCCGCCCCCCAATCTCGGGCAGAATCATCAAGCGCAGAAACTCGTTCTCGATGTGCACAGCCTGCCACGCGCGCTCCACCGGCTCCGTGGCGATGCGATCGATAAACGGCAGCGGATACACCCGCCCGCTGCTGCCCTGGTACACCCGCCTTTCCAGAAACATGGGGTTACGGTCAGGCGCGGCCGGCAGATAGCTCGCCAGGGTGACCGGCCTCTGCCAGGCCTTCACGGGGCCGGCTTCGGCCGCGGGCGCGTCTGGCAGCACAAGACGCGCGTTCTGCAGCGTTTCTTTTGTCATGGACATGTTCTTCGGTGATTGCCCTTCGCGCTCTTCGGGCCGGAAGGTTCTTGCCTGCCATCCTATGCCATACCACGCTGGCTTTTCCAACCCCGGCCTCCGCGCGGGCATCCGCCCGCTTTTCCACATTCCCCCACCGGACCTCCACCGCCTGCACCCGGCCTCCCGTGCTTTAGGCTTGAAGTCGGTATGAGTGTATGCACCATCTGCGAAGGCACCGGGCTGGTCCGCGCCCTCGACGCGCAAAAAAACTGGGTCAGCCGAGCCTGCACCTGCCAGGCTGCCGAGCGTGAGCGCCGCCGCATCACTGCCGCCCGGATTCCCATCCGGTACAAGGACTGCACCCTCGACACCTTCGAGATCTATCACGAAGCCGACCGCTCGCTCAGCGATGCTCTCACCACCGCGCGCCGCTTCGTCGAAGAGTATCCCGTGGGCACCGCCGGCAAAGGCCTCCTTTTCGTCGGCTCCATGGGCGTGGGTAAAACCCACCTAGCCGTAGGCGTCTTGCAGCGCCTCGTCCGCGAGCGCGGCGTCAAAGGCCTCTTCTGCGACTACCGCGAGCTGCTCAAAAACATCCAGAACAGCTACAACCCTGAGGTCAAGACCACCGAACTCGAGCTGTTGCAGCCCGTCTTCGCCGCCGAAGTGCTCGTGCTCGACGATCTCGGCGCGCAGAAGCCCAACGAATGGGTGCAGGACACCGTGGCCCTCATCCTCAACACGCGCTACAACGACCGCCAGACCACCATCATCACGACAAATTATGCTGACCTGCCCGCCGCCGCCGGCGCCCTCAGTGACCCGGAGCGTGCCGCCCGCGAACCTTCGCTCGGCGACCGCATCGGCGACCGCATGCTCTCCCGCCTCGCTGAAATGTGCATTCGCATCCGCATGAGCGGCAAGGATTGCCGCCAGACCGGCATCAAGCGCGCCCGCTTCGGCTGATCCGCCCGCGCGGCAGCTTGCCGGCCGGGTTAACGCATTGGATACTGCCTCAGCGAAGAGTCTGGCGAGCCCGCCCGCGGGAGTTATCGTCTGTTGTAGGTAGCCCTCCTGCGGAGGGAGGCTTTTATGCGCAAGGCTCTCGGAGCCATTGGCATTTCACTCCTTGGCGCCATGTTCCTGACCGATGGAATTGCCATCTACGGTCCGTGGGCCCTTCCCGACATGATCCCCACTCACTTTGACGCTGTCGGCCGTCCCGATGGTTGGAGCTCGAACACCTTCTTCATCACCCTCCCCTTCGTCGCCCTCGTCATCTACATGATCATCACCATGGTGGCGCGCTATCCCACGCGCTCCAGCTACGCCGTCGACATCACTCCAGAAAACCGCTCCCCGGTTGAAGCCCTGGCCATCGGCCTGATGTCCTGGCTCCGATTCGAGATGGTTGGCATCTTCGCCTCCATCCAGGCCGCCATGGTCCAGGCAATCTACTTCCCCAGCCGCTCGGTCTCTCTCTTCGGCCTGTGGGCCATGCTGGCCATCGTCGTGGTCACCGTCATCTATTACGGCCTCGGCATGCTCGTCACCCTCAGGCCTCGCCTGCCCCGGAACGATCCCCGCAACGCGTTGCGCCGCTGGCCCGATCGCCGCCATTGGTGACGCTGCCGGCCTGCCTCCCGCCCAACTCCGCCGAACTCCATCCGGTGTACAATTTCGCTCGTGAGCACTGGTCCCCAGCTCGTTCGTCCACCCGCCGCGGCTGAGCGTAGCTGGCTGCCTTTGGCCGTCGCTGCTGCCATTGTCGTGGCTGCCGTCGCTGCGCTGTTCGGCTTTTATGAGCACGCCAGAGTCAGGCCCGCCGTCACCCCCATCTCCGCCGCCGCTGACCCCTACGCCGCCAGTCTGACCATCGACCGCCTCGCCATGAGCGAGTCGGCCAACCTCGCCGGCGGCAAGGTGACCTACCTCGACGGACACATCGCCAACCGCGGCAACCGCACCGTCGCAGGAATCTCCGTCCAGGTGCTCTTCCGCAATGCCGCTCACGAGGTGGCGCAGAACGATACCCAGCCCCTCAGGATCATCCGCACCCGCCAGCCGTACATCGACGTCGAGCCGCTCTCCGCCGCGCCTCTGCATCCCGGCGAGAGCCAGGACTTTCGCCTGGTCTTCGATACAGTCCCCGACCAATGGGACGGCGTCTACCCCGATCTCCGTGTCGTTCACGTCGACTTCAAGTAGCCCGCGCGCCTTTCTACCGGGTAGAAACTACACAATCATGCAAAATTTACCTCGCCATCGGGGCATCACGCCCTCGACTCCAGCCCCATCCTCCGCGCATATCCGGATATAACAAATTTAAATTCAATTACATCCATCCACGCACCCTCCGCGACCCGCATTTGGCATTCCCCGTGCTCATATCCAGGCAGAAACAGAAAGGCCCTTGCGGCAGCAAAGTAGCTCGCCGCACGGAGCTGAAAAAGGAGAACATTTATGCAGTCTCCAGCGTTCCATTCGCTTCCGCGCAACTTCGCAATGTTTGCACTCGCCTCTGCCCTGGCGCTTCCTGTTTGGGCTCAGGATACGACCTCGTCCGCGGCTCCCCAAAGCGCCCCTCCTGCGGCTGCTCAGCAGCAGCCTTCGAGCACGGCAGATCAGCCTCTGACCCCGCCGAAGGAAGGATTCTGGGGACGCATTAATCCTTTCGCGAGCAAGAAGTGGGTCAAGAAGCAGACTGACCCGATCGGCGACCGTCTTACCGAACTGGACCAGGTGAACGCCCGCAACGCGAGTGACATCAAGGATGTCGATGCCCGCGCGCAGGCCGGCATCCAGAAGGCCCAGGCCTCCGCCGATTCCGCCAATCAGACCGCCACCACGGCCAACCAGCAGGCGCTCAACGCCAACCAGACCGCGCAACAGGCCGCAAATCATGTCAACCAGTTGAACTCCAAGGTCGGTGGTCTCGACCAGTACAAGCAGATGAGCGACTTGCAGATCAACTTCCGCAGCAGCAATCCGGTCCTCTCTGACGATGCCCGCGCGCAGCTTGATCAGTTGGCGGCCAGCCTCACCGGCCGCGACGGCTACATCATTGAAATGGATGCCCAGTCGCCCGCTGCCGGCAGCCTCGGCATCCAGAACTCCGCACGCCTGGCCGAAGCGGTCGAGCGTTACCTCGTTACTCAACATCAGATTCCCATCTACCGCATGCACTACGTGGCTCTGGGCAACGCCCAGGCGCCTGCAGCCGGCACTCAGGACGACAAGCCGGCGCGGGTGAAGACCAGCAGCGTGCACCTGCGGCTGATGGAAAACAGTTTGGCGGCCCCGGCCGTGGCGCAATCCCAGAGCGCCACTGCCGCTGCAGGCCTGGAGCAGCCGTAACCCGCGGCGCATCCTCTCCCCCGAGGCCCCGCTCCAGCCAACGGCCACCCCGCCGTTCGGCCGCCAACCAAGCTCTCGCAACGCGAGAGAACCAAGGCAACTTGGCCCCCGTTTCGGCGGGGGCCGTTTTTTATCTGCTCGCGAATCTTGAAACTCCCCGCCCCCGGCGACTCCATCGCTCCGTTCGCCTCTTCCGCAATACCCGCCACCGCTCTCGTCTACCCCCATCACGTGCACACCCCCTCGGCTTCCGCTAATCTGAAACCATGAATTGGACATCTCTGCTTCTTTTCGCGGCTGTCGTCCTGCTCCTGCTCGTCCTGCGCCGCGCCGGCCAGATCTCGGCCAAAACTGCGCGGGAGTACATCCGCAACGGCGCCCTGGTCATCGACGTGCGCACCCAGGCCGAATACGCATCCGGCCATCTGCCCAGGACCATTCACATCCCGCTCGACCAGATCGAGTCCGGGCTGCCCAGGCGCGTACCCGACAAAACCACCGTCCTGCTGCTCCACTGCCAGAGCGGCATCCGCAGCCGGGTCGCGAAAAACAAGGCCAAAGCCCTCGGCTATACCCAGGCCTTCAATCTGGGCTCCCTCTCGCGCGCCGGCCAGATCCTGACCGGAAAGTAGCGCTGCTCCTCGCCCTTCGCCCGCCTGGGCTCCGCAGCCGCTTCCAGGTGTATTCTGGAGCCCTCTCATCCTCTTCCATGGAGGCGTCTATGCTGATCTCGCTCCGCCGGGCTCTCGTCGTCCTTCTTGCTCTCGCCTTTGCCGCCGGCCTCGCGCAGCAGCTCCTCGCGCAGGGCGCGCCCACCCAGACCGCGGCCGGCCAGCCCTATACCGTCGAGTACTACTACAAGTGCCAGTGGGGCCATCAGCAGGAGTTCCTTGATCTCTTCCTCAAAAACCACTGGCCGCTGCTCAAGAAAATCCAGTCCACCGGGCGCATCCTCTCGCTCCGGATCGAGTCGCCCGCCTACCACACCACCGAGGACGGGCGCTGGGACTACCGCGTCACCATCGTCTACAAGAACTCCACCGTCGCCACCAGCTCCAACCCCGACGAAGAGCAGTTCATCCATGAGCTCTGGCCTGACCAGCAGACCTACCGGCGCGAAGAACAGCACCGCTTTGAGATCCTCCTCGCGCACTGGGATCTCCCCGTAACCGACCTCACCCCAAAGTAGCGGCAGGCAGGAGCCGGGCAGCGGTTGTCCGTTTTCTGTTGTCGGAGGGTCAGGGGTGTTGGGCGGAGCGTATGCAAAGCTCGCGCCAGCTCGGCCGCGGCCGGCGATTTACGCGTTGCGCTGCCGCCATTGGCGCACCAGATCCGCCGCCGCCTCCGGCCACCGGGGAAACTCAAACTCGAACCCCGCCTGCAACAATCGTCCCGGCGTCACATACCGGCTCTTCAAAACCAGCTCCGGCTCCGTGCGCAGAATGAACATGCCTATCTGCAGCGCCGCCGCCGGTGCCCACAACCCGTTCGGCACATCCCACGCCTCCCGCAGCGCCGCCATGAACTCCCGGTTCGGCAGCGGATAGGGCGCGGCCAGATTCACCGGCCCTTCGATCTCCTCGTGAGCAATCAGAAATTCGAGCGCGCGGGCGTAGTCCCTCTCGTGCATCCACGCAACCATCTGGCGCCCATTGCCCTGCGTGCCGCCCAGCCCCGCGCGTACCAGGTACGACAGCACCGCAAACACGCTGCCTCGCGCCGGGCTCATGACCAGTGACGTGCGCAGTGCAATCTTGCGCGTCCACGGCGTCGGCGTCGAGAAGAACGCTTCCTCCCACGCCTTCGTCAGCTCCACCGTCCAGTTCCACTTCTCCGGCGCGCGCCGCCGGCGCGAGATCGGCTCGTTGCCGCCCTGCTCGCCCGTCGCCTCGTCCATCGCTCGGTCCAGCGTGTGCCGGTAGATGGTCGCCGCCGACGCATTCATCCACACCCGCGGAGGATGCTCGATTAGCGCAAACGCCTCGTGCAGCAGGCGCGTTGGGCCGATGCGCGAGTCATGCAGCTCGCGCCGGTTGCGCGCCGTATACCGGCAATTGATGTTGCGCCCCGACAGATGGATGCACACATCCGCGCCTTCCAGCGTCTCCACCCACGGTCCAAGCGTCCGCCCGTCCCAGTGCACCGTCGGCCACCTGGCCGTATAGGGACCGCGCGTCAGCACGGTGACGTGGTGCCCGCGCTCCTGAAAGTGCTCGGCCAGCATCCGGCCCACCTGGCCGCTGCCTCCCGGAATCACGATGCGCAGCGGATGCGCCGTCATCTCGCTCATGGCCTCACCCTTCGGCGGCAGGCTTCAGTGCCTCGGTCCACTCCGACGCCGTATCCACCAGCACGTCCGGCGGATTCTCCACCAGCGTATGCGGGCCAAATCCGAACGTGCATCCCACTGACCACGCTCCGGCGTTGCGCGCCGTCTCCACATCCACCTTGCTGTCGCCGATCATCACCGTCTGCTCCGGCCGCGCTCCCGTCTCTTCCATCAGCGTGCGCAGTCCCAGCGGATCGGGCTTCTTCACCGCAAAGCTGTCGCCGCCATAGATGTGCAGAAAGTAGTCGGCCAGCCCCAGCCCTTCGCAGATGCCCCGCGCCGGCCGTACCGGCTTGTTGGTCAGCACCGCCATCTTGCGCGCGGCGCCGCCGGGCGCATCGTGCAGCGTATGCAGAGCCTTCAGCGCGTCCAGCACCCCGTCGTACGCGTACGTAAAGTCCAGCTTATGCTCGCGATAATACTGCAGAAAGAACGCATAGGCCTTGTTGAACAGCTCTTCATCCACCTGCTCGATCTCGGTCCCTGTCGCCAGCGCCAGCGACCGGCGGATCAGCATGGGCGCGCCGTTGCCCACAAAACCGGCAATCCTCGGATCGGGCAGCGCCTCCAGTCCGTACTCCGTGAGCGATGCATTCACGCTGTTGCAAAGATCCTGCGCGGAGTCGATCAGCGTGCCGTCCAGATCGAATACCAGCAACTTCAGTTGCGCCGCGGGGATGGGGCGATAGACGCGGATCATATCTCCAGTGTAACGGGCCGCCTCCGGCGCGCCGGAATCCGGTTCCGCTGTCGGTTCCCCGCGGCCCGCCATCCCGTCGCCCCGCCTGCGCGATAAAATTCATTCATGCCTGTCGCGGCAATCTCGCCTGAAGTCATAACCCGATATGAGCCCGTCATCGGGCTTGAAGTGCACGTGCAGCTCCTCACGGAAACCAAGGTGTTCTGCAGTTGCGCCAACCGCTTCGGCGCCGAGCCCAACACCAACGTCTGCCCCGTCTGCCTCGGCCTGCCCGGCGCGCTGCCCGTCACCAACCGCAAGGCCGTGGAATTTGCCGCCATGGCCGCCCTCGCCCTCAACTGCCAGGTGCGGGAACGGTCGATCTTCGCGCGCAAAAACTACTTCTATCCCGATCTCCCCAAGGGCTACCAGATCTCGCAGTTCGACAAGCCGCTGGCCGAGAACGGATGGATCGATGTGCCCGCCGCCGGCGGCGCGATCAAACGCATCGGCATCACCCGCCTCCACATGGAAGAGGATGCCGGCAAAAGCCTGCATGAGGGCTTCTCCGACTCCGCCACGCGCTCCTATCTCGACCTCAACCGCTGCGGCACACCCCTGGCTGAGATCGTAAGCGAGCCCGACATCCGCACCCCCGACGAAGCCTTCGAATACCTCACCCGCCTCAAGGAAATCCTGCTCTACGCCGGCGTCTCCGACTGCAATATGGAGGAAGGCTCCCTGCGCTGCGATGCCAATGTAAGCATCCGTCCCAGGGGTCAAAAAAACTTCGGCTCCAAGGTCGAGGTAAAGAACGTCAACAGCTTCAAGTTCATCCGCGCCGCGCTCGAGTATGAAATCGAGCGCCAGATTGAAGTCGTCGAATCCGGCGGCCGCATCGTGCAGGAGACGCGCCTGTGGAATGCCAACGAAGGCCGCACCTACTCCATGCGCTCCAAGGAGCAGGCCCACGACTATCGCTACTTCCCCGAGCCCGATCTGCCCCCGCTCGTGCTCTCGCCCGGCCTGATTGAGGAATTCAGGAAAAAACTGCCGGAGCTGCCCGAAGCCCGGCGCGCGCGCATGATCGCCCAGTACGACCTCTCCCTACAGGACGCTCACACCCTCACGGCCTCACGCCTGTTTGCCGATCGCTTCGAGGCCGCTGCTAAAACCGCCCGCAATCCCCGCCGCGTGGCCAACCTGCTGCTCAGCGAAGTGGGCGGCCGGTTGAAGGCCCTCGGCCTCGAACCCGAACAGTCGCCCGTCTCCATGGCCGGCATCGTGCAGGCCGCCGATCTCCTCGACCAGGACAAAATCAGCTCCCGGCAGTTGAAGCAGCTCCTCGACGTCTGTTTTGAAAAAGGCGAAGACTTCGCCCTCGTCTACGAACGCGAAAAGCCCCAGCAGATTACCGACGCCGCCGCCATTGAAAAACTCGTCGATGAGGCCATCGCCGCCAATCCCAAACAGGTGGAGCAGTATCGCGCCGGCAAGAAAACCATGGCCGGATTCTTTGTCGGCCAGGTGATGCGCACCTCCAAAGGACAGGCCAACCCCGCGCTGCTCAATGAGCTGGTAACGAAAAAATTGGAAGGATAAACCCACCCGCGCCGCGGGTGGGATGACACGTTGCGATCGCCGCCGCCGCAGGCCTCGTTTCGCGGCCGCAGATTCGCCATCGAGCGCATGAACGCGGCCAGGCGGCCTGCCCCGCACCGCCCGCGCCTCGCGCATCCATAAGCTTCAGATTTCCGCCGCTCCGGCTCCGCGAAACTTACTTGATCCGCAGATCCGAGACAAAATCCTTGCGGTCATCCCATGAGCTGACCGTCTTGACCGCGCTCTTCTTCCCGTCCTTCTCCGCCCACAGATCGAAATCTACGCTCATGTCCACCTGGGCAAAATGGAAATGGCCCAGCGTCGTGGAGCTATAGCTGCGGATCGACTTGGTCTTCATGTTCTTGAGGAACACCGTCGCGCCGACAATCGGATTCGAACTCGCATCGAGCACTGCTCCCGACACCGTGCGCTCGCCGATGTTCTGGCCCCACGCGGCTCGCGTCAGATCCGCGCGCTGTCCCAGCGGAACCGCGCCCAGAGTCGCAAGTGCAAATGCCATAGCGGCCAGCGTTCTTGCCTGGCGCATCTTATTCCTCCTCGTCTTCTTCGTACGCATCGTCCTCTTCGTCGAAGTCTTCGTCCACGCGTGCCAGTTCCAGCGGTTCCACGCCTACGATCTCGTATTCGGTTCCACACTCTTCGCAGGAAACCACATCGCCTTCTTCCACTTCGTCGACTTCAATGTCCAGTTCGTTTTCGCATTCAGGGCAGCTGGGCATAGCAGCCTCCTCACTTTCCCAAAAAACCGATTCGTATTGCGGGATGACGCTGTTTTCGACAGCCATCGCTAGTTTTAGTGAGAACCCGGCCTCAGGTCAAGAGGCCTCCGCGCGCGCCGCCCCGGACATCTCTTCACCGCACGCTCGCGCGCTGAGAGCCGCGTGCTTCTCTCATTCCTAACAGACGCAGCTACGCAAAGATGGTTTCACCCGTTGTCGCGCGGCTGCCCGATCCGCCCCCGCGCCGTCGGCCGCCTTCACCCGCCGCCCGTGCACGGTGTCTTCCGCGCCCGTCCATCTCATCCCCTTCGCGTGCTCGCGCATCGCGCCTCCGCGCTCCTGGCCTCGGGCCTTCAAGTCTCTGCTGCCGGTGCGTTTGTAGAAGAAATGCCGTAGCGTATAACCTGAGAACTGCGATGCCGAGACTTGGCTCCAGCCCCTTCGCTTTTCCCGATTTTCGCGGCGCCACGCGAAGACTGATCCTCGTCAACCTCGCCGCCTATTTCCTGCTCCTCCTCGTCGGCTTTGCCGCGCCCCTGCTGGCAGCCCGCATGGGGTTCCTGCTCGCCTTCGATCCCGTCCCTTTCGTTCATGGCGCGTTCTGGCAGCCGCTCACCTACAGCTTTGTCCACTTCGGCCTTCTCAGCACGCTCTTTGAGCTGCTTTCTCTGTGGTTCCTCGCCGGGTTCCTCGAGAGCTACCACAACGCCAACTGGATCGTCAGCCTCTACGCCGTCTCTGTGCTCGGAACCGCCGTCGCCGCGCTGGCGCTCTATGTCTGCTGCTCCACGCTCGCGCCCTCGCTGCTGGCTCACGCGCAACCGCTCTACGGCTGCTTTGGCGGACTCTTCGGCCTGCTTGCCGCAATCGGCCTGCTCTACGGCGACACCCAGTTCACGCTCTTTCCCCTGCCCATCGGCATCAAGGCGCGCTACCTCGCCGTCATCTACGCCCTCGTCTCCATTGCTCTCTTCTTCGGCGACCAGCGCATGTACGCCTTTGCCCAGCTCGGCGGCGCGCTCGCCGGCATCCTCTTCCTCCGCCTGGCGCCGCGCCGGGGATTCCCCTTCCTCTTCAGCGAGAGCTGGTATGGAATGCGCAACCGCTACTACCGCTGGAAACGCCGCCGCGTGGCGCGCAAGTTCGAGGTCTACATGAAGCAGCACGGCCGCACCGTAAGGTTCGACGGCCAGGGCCGCCTCATCGACGAAGACCCCGACGACAAGACCCGCTGGAACTGAGACTGGCGCCAACAGGCATCAGGTAGAAGCATCGCCGGCGCGATAGAATTTCACTGGAATGACAAACACCATCGCCTTTCTCTTTCCGGGCCAGGGATCGCAGGCCGTTGGCATGGGCCGCGAACTTGCTGAACGCTTCCCTGTCGCAGCCGCGACTTTTGCCGAGGCCGATGCGGCCCTCGGCTTTTCCCTCTCGCGGCTCTGCTTCGAAGGCCCCGAGGCGGACCTGCGCCTCACCGAAAACACCCAGCCCGCGATTCTCACCGTCAGCGTTGCGGTGGCCCGCGTGCTTGCCGAGCTCGGAGTTGAGCCGGCGCTGGCCGCGGGCCACTCGCTCGGCGAGTGGTCGGCGCACGTGGTCGCGGGAACACTTGCGTTTGCCGATGCCGTGCGCGCCGTCAAGGCCCGCGGCGCCGCCATGCAGAAGGCTGTTCCCGCCGGCCAGGGCGGCATGGCCGCCGTACTCGCCCTCGATGCCGCGCAGGTGGCCGAGGCCTGCGCGGAAGCAGCCCGCGAAACCGGCCTTACCGTGCAGGCCGCCAACCTCAACTCGCCCGCGCAAACCGTCATCTCCGGCGCCGCCCCCGCTGTCGAACTGGCTTCGGCGCTCTGCAAAACCAGGGGCGCGCGCCGCGCGGTTCCGCTGCCCGTCAGCGCCCCATTCCACTGCGCGCTGATGCAGCCCGCGCAGGAGGAAGTCGCCCGCGTGCTTTCGGCCATGGCGCTCCAGGCCCCCCGCATTCCCGTCGCCGCCAATGTCAGCGGAATCCTCGTTTCCACCGCCGACGCCGCCTGCGATGCGCTCGTCCGGCAGGTCACCGGCGCGGTGCGCTGGGTTGACTGCGAGCAGGCGCTCAAGACCGCCGGCGCCGATCGCTACGTTGAAGTCGGGCCCGGAAAGGTGCTCTGCGGCCTGCTGAAACAGCTCGACGGCGAGCTCATATCGATGAATGTGGAAGACGCCGCAAGCCTGGAGAAGACGCTGGCCGCGCTCAACAGCAGCAACGGCAATTCCTGAGTCCCGGCAGCCGTTTTTCGATTGCGTGCCAGGTCGCCGCCCTTCAGGCCGCGCCGGCTGGTGTGCTGCGGCCTCGGGATACGGCTACACAGGAATGGCGATACGCCCCGTGCTCCGGCCGCCCCTCGTCACTCGTTCGGCGCGGCTCCAAAATATGTCAGCCGGACCAAAGCCCGCACGCTGATTGCCCTTCCTCTGCGCCGTGCCGGACTGTATTTGGACGCCAGCAGTCCATCGGCGGCCGGCCCCATCATTGCGGGCTCGGTGCAGTGCACGTCGCTCGGATCGGATGCCACGCCCTTCTTGTCAATCGTCAGAACCGCAACGCATCGCACCTCGCGCTTCAATCCCGAGGCCGCGGCCGTGAATGCCTTCTCGGGAAACCTGGTCAGCTTCGGCAGCTGCATCTTGTCGATCAGCGGAACCACGCCCTGCGCCGGCTGCATCGCGGAGTACCCTGCCGGAAGGGCGTCTATCTCGTAGCGA
>JAKCDN010000042.1 GCA_021841795.1 Acidobacteriota bacterium
ATTGGAGACCAAGTAGCTGGTGAGCACCCAGGTGGCTTCGTCGGTGCTTGCGCCCAGCGTGCCGCCGATATGGGGCAGCGCGACATTGGCGATGGAGGTATCGAGCACCTCCATGAAGGCCGCCAGAGCCACGGTCATGGCAATCAGCCAGGGGTTCACCCTGGGCTTCCACTGCTCGTGAGCCGCTGCGTCCGGATTGACCATGGTCACGGGCCGGGCCGTAGCCCCCGCCGGCTGACCATTGCCTGCCGAGGGCGAGCCGGGAAGTGGGGATGGCAGTGTTGAATCGATCGCGGACAACAGCGGTCTCCTGAGGTTTGGCTGCTCAAGTGATTTTGTCTGGCCGGGGAGACGGATCCGATCCACCGCCCGGAACACGCGGTGCGCCATCGCCAGGCATTTCAACGAATGTGTTTACAGTGTATTGGATTCGGGCGTCCGGGATTTGATGCAGAGATTCAGGCGGGCCAGCGGGGCGATGGGGCGGGGCTGAGCGGCGCGGAGATGAGGTTCCGGGCCGCTCAAGCCCAGAGAGAGATGTTCGAGCCCGATCAGAGAGATGGGCCATGGTTCAGAAGCCACACGGCCCGCACGTGGGGAGTGCGGGCCGGAGCTGCGGTTTACTGCGGTCCGGGGTAGACGTAGACCTCATGAGGCGCATCCAGCTTGACCTTCGCGCTGACCGAAAGCTTGACGGTCTGGAGCTCCGGCTTGGCACCGACCTCGGCGGTAAATTGCAGCTCATACTGGTTCTCGAGCCTCTGGTTGATGTCATCGAAGTAAGGGACGAAGCTGACCGGGTTGCCGAGGCCCTGCCAGTAGCTGGTGCCACCGGTTTCCTGCGTGATCTCCGCCAGCAGGTTCTGGCCATCGTCGGCCCCGTAGTTGGTGCGGTCAAGGAAGTCAGCGCTGCGCCAGTAGATGGCATACACGATGAGGTGGGCGCGCAAGGAGTCATCCATGGCGGCCTGCACGTAGGGGTCTTCCGGATCGTAGCGCACCTCGTAGTAATCGATGCCGTCGGTGATCATCACGACTTCGCGCCGCGCTCTGGGGTCGTTCGAGGGCCAATTCTTGGCCAGATCCGAGAGGCAGAAATAGGGACTGGCGCTGATGGCCGCCCCGCCATGCACGGGCAGGTGCAAAGTCTGCGCCACGGCGTTGTGATCGGTGCTCAACGGCCCGGCCAACTGCGCGCGGCCGTTGAACATATACCCCACGGCAACCCGGGTGTCGGGCCGCTGCTGCTTGATGAACTTGGCCATATCGTCCATCTGCAGACCGAGGCTGGTGCGCGCGCCGTCGTCGATGAGCAGCACCAGCTCCACGGGGTTCGCGGGGCTGTGAAGGGGAACCAAGTTTGTGATGGCTGCTTCCTTGCCATTCAATTTCAGATGCAGTGCGGATTGGGGAATGCCGCCCGGCGCCTCCTTTTTAGGTACGACCGTGATCACAGTGCTTGCGGGGACTTGTTGTTTTTGTTCGGCAGCCAGGGCGAAGGCCGCCGCGAACATGGAACCCGCTGCAACGAGCGCTGCGGCTTGCAACTTGCGGTTGAACATAACTCTTGCTCCTTCTCTTGCTCTTGCGAAGGCGCGCTGTGCGCCATCCGTTCCGCCTGTTTAGATGCCTGAAAACGAAAAAGTACTGCGCCTGAAAGTAAAAAATCGCCGGCGATTCCGGGAAGCCGGCTCTTCGAGCGAGGGGCTGGCGCACCGGCTCCAGAGGACGGGCGATGGAGCGGCGCAGATCGACGCTCGACGCAGATTGCGTTTTGTAACTTATTTTCAATGGCTTGCAGGTTGATTTTGGGCGGCCAGACGGGCGTCATCAGCCAACCTCCGGCGCGGGACAGCGCGCATTCGGCCCGGGGGAGACGGGCGTTGGCGGGCGCAACGGGCCGGGGCGCCGCAGGGCGCGTTCAGGCCGAGACGCCGGGGGCAATCCGCCGTCATCCTGGCCGGGCAACCCGTTCCTAATAGAAGAGATACTTCCGCCATCGGTCATCGCTGCGCCCCAGCATGCGCATGATCTGGCGGCTGGTATGGAGCGAGAATGGGCGGGGCTCGCGGAGCAGGATCATGTCGTCGATTTCGTGCAGCAGCCGGTTGCCTTTTCTGCGGTTGCAGTCGTGGCAGCAGGCGACAAGATTCTCCCACGTGGAGTTGCCGCCACGCGAGCGCGGCACCACATGATCGAGTGTGAGGTCGCCCGGAGGGTAGACCTCGCCGCAGTACTGGCAGGTATTGCGGTCGCGCAGGAGGATATTCTTGCGCGAAAGGGCGCGGGTCTGGTGGGGAATGCGCCGGTATTCGAGCAGGCGGATCACCGAGGGCATGGCGACCATGGCGCGCTGCGCATGCAGCGTCATGCCGTGCTCTTCTTCAGTGCGCGCAATGCCCTTGAGCACGAGCACCAGGGCCCGGCGCGCGCCGCAAATATTGATGGGCTCGTAGGAGGCATTGAGGACCAGCACCGGCATCTGCAGGATATGGGCATGGGTGTGCTGCACCGTCTCATGTCCGACGGCCAGCACCGCAGCCTTGGCAATCGCCTTCTGTTTACGCGCGTGAATCATGGCTTTCCCCAACGACATCTCTTTCCCCCCGGCTGTCGATCCGGCCCTGGCAGATGGATACCGCGCCTGACACTCCGCAAACCGGCAGGCGAAGTGGACAGCGCAGTCTTACCGTGTCGGGCCACATCAATCAAAAGATGGTTGCTCCTCGAAAGTCGATCCGTTCCTGGCCGTACGTGCGGTTATGGGTTGCGCCGACGCCAATGCCGGCGAGCCTTGATCCTCCAAGTCTTCGTGCAACGATGAACTGCCGAAATGCTCTGCGCGGCGCGCGCGCGCCAGCGTCGCCACCCAGACCGAGGCCGCGCCGGCCTCGACCAGAGCCTGCGCGGCGGCGCGCGCGGTGGCTCCCGTCGTCAAAATGTCGTCAACGATCAAAACATGCTGCGCGACGACCCGGGCCGGATCTGAGACCACAAACGCGCCGCGCACATTCAGGCGCCGCCGGCGGGGAGTCAGCCCTGCCTGGGTTTCAGTGGCCCGCTGGCGCAGCAGTGTGCTTGAAGCCAGTGTGAGTTGCCATTGCGGATGGCTGCGGCGGAGGGAACGCAGCGCCGCGGAGGCCAGCGTACGCGCCTGATTGAATCCCCGCTGGGCGTACTTGGTTGCGTGCAGGGGCACGGGAACCACGAGCATCCGCGCCGGAGCGTCGCCCGCCAGCTGGGCAATAGCCTGGGCCAGCATGCGGCCGAGCCCGTCCGATATCCCATGCAGGCGGTCGTACTTGAGCGCGTGAATGGCCTCGCGCATTCTGCCCTGATAGACGCCGTAGGAGACCGCGCGCACAAAGGGCGGCGGCGCCATACGGCAGGGGCGGCATTGCAGGCGAAGCGACACTGCGCCCGCCGCCGGCAAAGCATCGCCGCAACGCCGGCAGACCGGCCCGTCGGAGAGGGGAAACTCCGTCCAGCAAAGATCGCAAATGGGCACGAGAGAAAATCGCGGCAGGAGGGAGCCGCAGAGCGAGCAGGGGGTAGGGAAAACGGTGCAACTCAGGCTGTCCAGTGGACTTCGGAGCACGCGAACCACCGCGCGCCACCGCGTTGTCTCCGATGGCGGAACCTCGGCTGCGGTCATGAGGGAGTCCCTATGGAAGACGCGCCTCGTTTCCCGGGGCAGGCCGTGCAACTGCCCGTTGGGCAAAGTATACCGCAAGGCAAACAGAGAGTTCCAACCGGGTGAACGGAGGGGTGACCGCGAGATCACGGCGCAGGCGAAAACCCGCACTGTACCGGCAACGGGCGGACACCGGACGCGCCGGCTGCGTCCGGCGCCGGTTGCTTAGAAGACTCCGGCCATATAAGCCTCTGCCGGACGCAGCTTCTCCGACTTCGACCCACAGGTCGCAAGCACAACCGGCGAGAGGGTCATGACCGGGCAGGGGGCATGGGCCAGGATCTTGTATACGACTCCATGCCGCGTGATCGCGGCAAACGCGGAGGCACCCTGGGCGCCGAGGACAATCAAGTCAGCCTGTTGCGCGCTGCTCTGATAGAGCAGCTCTTCGGTGGGATCGCCGGGCACGACAATGGTCTGGATCGGCACGTGGCTCTCAAGCTTCCTGGGAACCAGAGCCAGGATCTGGGCTTCGACGTCATCCAGGGATCTTCCGGCGAGAAACTCCTGCCGGTCCTGGGGACGAATGACGTGCTGCAGCACGAGACGGGCGCTGTGCCGGCGGGCCAGCTCGGCGGCAAAGGCGGCTACAACGGAGCTGGCCTCATGCATGCTGACGGCGCACAGAATGGTGCGCGTGGCAAAGTTGCGGTAGCTGCCGTCGACCACGTCAGGACCAACGATGTAGACCGGCAGATTGGCCGTCCGCAGGACAGCTTCGGCCACCGATCCCACCAGGAGCTTGCCGATGGGGCCGGGGGAATGGGTGCCCATGACGATACGATCGATCTCGCGTTCGCGGGCGAACGCAAGGATCTCGTCGGCGGGCAACCCCGGCCGCACCACAACCTCGCAGCGCAATCCCTCGTCGCGGGCGCGCTCCGCCAGCGGCTCCAGATGCCGTTTTTCAGTGCGCGCTGCCGCGGCGTAGTCGTAATAGCGCACACTGGAGGTCTCTGAAGCGGTAATCACCAGGGTGTCATAGGCATGAAACAGGATCAGATCCGAAGCGAACTCTTTTGCCTGTGCCAGCGCGAATGCAAAGGCCTTCAGGTTGACGGGAATTTCCGAGGCGAACAGGATGGTGGAGGGTTTGCTCCACCCCGGCTTCAGTAAGGCGGCCATGGCAACCTCCTTCCGGTGCGGTCAAATGATTGCAGACTTCAGACGGTCTTGCAGTGCTTCTTCGCACAAACTGGGGTGATCCATCTCACCCCGGCTCAATCCGAGCTACGGCAGGCGCTGCGTTCACACTTCGCGGCGGGTAAAGGCACTCCGCACATCTCCCGGGAGCACCGCTCAGAACTTCTGGCTCCCGGCGCGTCGGCAATCCGGTTCAGCCGCTCTCCGGTCATCGGCAGCCCGGCAAACTCGTGCCAAGCTGCGCAACTCCCGGAACAATAAGATGCACAATTCGCATCGCGCGGCTCTCAGTGAAATGATTGTGTGCCCGATTCCACAAATTGTCTACCCCGGTTCGTGAATGCGCGTGTCCGCGCAAAGTGATCCCAATCACAGCTTGCACCTGCAAAAGCTGCTTTTCTGTAAGTGAGCCGTGGACGCTGGAAGCGGTGATCCGGCCCTGGGATCGAATGCCCGGGCAGATTTTCAGTTGGATTCCGTCCCTCCCCCAGGCGCCAGATTCAGGGCGTCCGGCGTTTTCTCCGGTGTCAGGAGGTCCGATGACGATGCAGCCGATGCACAACATTCCCGCCCGCGGCGGGATCGACTACGACGAGTCCCCATTTCTTGCCATCTGGGAGATCACCCAGTCCTGCGACCTGGCCTGCAAGCACTGCCGCGCAGCGGCGCAGCCGATTCCCCATCCCGACGAGCTTACGCATGAAGAAGGCAAGGCGCTGATCGACCAGATCGCCGGAATGCAGATACCGATCTTCGTTTTCACGGGGGGCGATCCGCTCAAGCGCCGGGACGTCTTCGACCTGATCCGCTACGCCGCCGGCAAGGGCGTACAGGTGGCGGTTACACCGAGCGCGACTCCGCTGTTGACGCGCGAGCAGATCTTCAAGATGAAGGCAGCCGGCGTGGTGCGGCTCGGCATCTCCCTGGACGGCTCCTGCCCCGAGATTCACGATGCCTTCCGCGGGTTGCCGGGCGCGTGGGCGCGGACGATCCAGGCCATCGAATGGGCGAACGAGGCCGGCATTCCCATCCAGGTGCACACGACGATCAGCCGCCACAACGCGCACGATCTGGACAATCTCTGCGCTCTGTTCGAGAAGCTCGCGATTGTGATGTGGAATGTGTTCTTCCTGGTTCCGGTGGGCCGCGGCCAGTTGGACGACCTGTTGAACGGCGAGGAGTTCGAGCAGGTTTTCGGGAAGATTTACGAGCTCTCGCGGCGCGCGAACTTCCAGATCAAGACCACGGAAGCCATGCACTATCGCCGCTACCTGCTGCAGCACAACCTGGAAGAGAAAAAGATGGGACACGGGCATCCGGGCGGCCGGCCCCAAGGGGCGTACGAGCCGGGCGCGCCGACGAGCGCAGCCACGACGCGCAACATGAGCTGGGCCACGCGACGCGTGAATGACGGCAAAGGCTTTGTCTTCATCTCGCATGTGGGCAACGTTTATCCGAGCGGATTCCTGCCCATTCACGCCGGCAACATTCGCGAGACGCCGCTGGCCGAGATCTATCGCAACGCGCCGATCTTCAAGGCGCTGCGCGACACCAGCCGCCTGGAGGGCAAGTGCGGCGCGTGCGAGTACAAGGAGATCTGCGGAGGGTCGCGCGCCCGCTCCTACGCGCTGACCGGCGACCCGCTGGCGCCGGAGCCGTGCTGCATCTACCAGCCGAAGAACTGGGATCCAGAGCGCGAGCAGACGGCGGAGGCGTTTCGGCAATCGCAGGCCGCGGAGCCGCTGGTTACGCTGTAACAGCCAGGGCGCGCACCCGAAGCTCAGGCCGGTGGCGCAAACAGGAATCACGCAGCCTGAACATGCGCAGCCTGGGAGCGCGGCGCATTCACGCGCGATGCGTGGATACGCCGCATCGCGCAGGCCGTATCCGCCTGGAGCGCGCGCTCAGTGTCCGTCCGCCGCGACGTTGACTTTGCCCTTGAAGCGCGAATAGACAAACACAATGTACCCGATGGCCAGCGCCATGCCGAAGATCCACCATGCCAGGCCCACGGCGATGGTGTGGGGCCCGGAGAGAGCGCGGTCGAGCGTGATGTCGTTGTCGGCGCCGGTGGTGGCGGGCAGCAGCACGGGGTAAACACCCCAGCATGCGCCGGCGAGCATGAAAAACAGATACACGCAGGAGGCCAGGAAGGCCTTCAGCGCCTGCCCCTTGCGGTTCCACAGCCAGACGGCGGCGAGCGAGGCGACAACGCCGGCAGGGACGATGAAGGTGACCGGATAACGAAAGTAGTTTTCCAGGCTGGCGGGGCGCACAGCGATGGTGGCAATCAGGCTCACGACGGTCATGGCCGCCAGAGCCAGCAGCAGCGGAGAGACAACACTGCGCGCACGCTGTTCGAGCCGGCCCGAGGTCTTCAGCGCCAGCCAGAGGGCACCGTGCAAGGTGAGCGCGACGAGGGCCACCAGGCCGCCGATCACGGTGTACCAGTCGAGGATGCCGGGCATCGCGCCAGGCTGCCAGTCGGTCCACAGGGGCAGGAAGAAGTAGCCGTCGGCGTTAAGGGGCACGCCGCGCAGGACGTTGGCCAGCGCCGCGCCGTAAAAAATGGTGAGCAACGTACTTGCGAGCCCGAAGACGCCATCGAGCAGGGAGCGCCACACGCCCACGTCGATGTGGTTGCGCAGTTCCACGCTGACGCCGCGCAGGATGAGCAGCCAGAGCACGATCATAAGCGGCAGATAGAAGCCGCTGAAGGCCGAAGCGTAAAGCAGCGGGAAGGCGAAGTAAAGGGTGCCTCCGCCGGCCAGGAGCCAGACCTCGTTGCCGTCCCACACGGGTCCGATGGAGGCGAGCGTGGTTTTGCGCTCGGCCTCAGTGCGCGCCAGAAACAGGTGCAGGACCCCGACGCCCAGGTCAAAGCCGTCGAGCACCACGTAGCCGACAATCATGACCGCAACCAGCCAGAACCACAGTAAACCCATCATTCGATCGCACTCCCTTCGTTCATCAGCGCAACAAGCCCGCGCGCGCGGCCTTGTTCCGAGTGAAAAGCTTGCCGTAATGCGCAAGGTGTTGCTTCACAACCTTTATCCTCACGGAGGATGTTGCATGAGCGCGCAGTGTCAGGGCACGATGGAAGTCGCGCCCTGACACTGCGTGATCGCCCTAAAACTGCACCGTTCTGTATGGAGTTCCATGCGCCCTACTCCACAACTTCAGTATCGGCTGCAGGCTCGGGGCCGTGGGCAATCTCGCGGTACACCAGCACCGTGAAGAGCAGGCCGAGGAGGGTGTACAACCCCATGAAGCCGAGCAGCGTAAACAATCCATTGCCGGCGGAAACCATGTCGGAATAGCCTTCGCTGGTGCGCATCAATCCGTAGATGAGCCAGGGCTGGCGGCCGAGTTCGGCGGTCATCCAGCCGGCGGTGTTGGCGATGTAGGGGAGCGGAAAACTGAGCAGCAGCGCCCACAGCACCCATGGCGAGCGCTCCAGCCGTCCGCGCCAGAGCAGATAGGCGGCCACGATCATGAGCAGCGCGAACCACGTTCCCAGACCGGCCATGATGTGGTAGGCGTAGTAGAGCAGCGGCAGGGCGTCGGGCCACTGGTCGCGCGGGAACTGGTCGAGGCCCTTCACCTCGGCCCTGGTTGTACCGTAGATGAGAAAGCTCAGCACGTCGTTGACAGCGATGGGATTGTCGATCTGTCCCGTGCTCTCATCAGGCTGGCCCATCAGGACGATGGGCGCGCCGATCTGAGTTTTAAAGAGGCCTTCCATGGCGGCAATCGAGGCGGGCTGGTTCCGCGCCACATATTTTCCGGCCATGTCTCCGGTGGGAAAGATGACTGCAATCGAAGAGACGAGGCCCGCGATGACGCCGACCTTGAGGAAGATGCGTCCGTACTCCTGGCGGCGGCCTTCCAGCAGATAGAAGGCGCCCACGGCGCTCATGACAAAGGCGCCGGTGACCACGGCGCCGGTCATGTTGTGCAGGTATTGCAAGATCGCCCATGGATTGAGCAGCAACTGCCAGAAGCTGAGCACCTCGAAGTGCCCGTCGGGCATGCGCGTGTAGGCCACCGGATGCTGCATCCACGCATCGGTGACGATGATGAAGAAACCCGAGATCCAGGAGCCGAGCCAGACCATCACCGCGGAGAACCAGTGCAGGCGGCGGGAGAGGCTCTTGCCGCCGTAGAGGAGCAGGCCCAGAAATGCGGACTCAAGAAAGAAGCTGAAGACGCCTTCCATTGCCAGCGGCTGGCCGATCACCCCGCCCGACATCCTGGAGAAGCGCGCCCAGTTGGTGCCGAACTGAAATTCCATGGGAATGCCGGTGACTACGCCCATGACAAAATTGATGCCGAAGATGCGGCCCCAGAACTGGGCAGCGCGATCCCAGTCCGGACTCCCGGTGCGCAGCGCCACGGTTTTGAGAGCCACGATCAGCAGCGCCAGCCCCATGGTGAGCTGCGGAAACAGGTAATGGAATGTGACGGTAAAGGCAAAATGCAGGCGGTGTATGATCTCAGGGGTCATAGAGGGCCTCCTCTGGATGGGCTTGTGCCCGCGGACGTTTGAGCGCCCCCTGCGGACAGGCCAAGGCTGCGCTTGGAGGTTGCGTTAAAAATCCGAATCCGTGCAAGCTTGCGGCTGTACCCGAACGGGGCGCGCGAGAAGGCGCTCCTCATTGCAGAGTTCAACACTGCGAATCTCGCTCGATCTTCCGCTACGGTGGGCTGCGCCATGATTCTACCGCCGCCGAAGCGATCCAGAAAGACCGTCGTCCCATTGCGTGCCGCATACGTCTCCTATTCCCCGCTCTTCCCGTTGAACACTACGGCTGTAAAACGGAAGATGTCGGTGTTCTCGTCCTTCCAGCAATTAGCGTGCATGCCGGCTTTGCGGCAGGTCTGTTCCAGAAATGTCTGACGGTCCCAATGCTGCTCTGCGGCAACCTGCGGCAGGAGCAGGCCTTCGGAGGCGGCATTTTTCATCAGGAGGCCGTCGCGGCCGACTTCGATCTCCGCAATGTCCGTCACGCGGCGCAGCGGCGAAAGCACGGAGATTTCGTAGGCGAGCCTGGGCAGATCCGTGACGGCCACCGGGGCAAAGCGTGGATCGCGCAGGGCCGCCAGCGTGGCCGTATCGCGGACGGTCAGGTAGAGCGGCTTGCTGGGCGAGGTGTAGCCGACGCAGCCCCGGAGCGCGCCATCCTCGGTGAGGGTAGTAAAGACGCCGTACTCGCGATCGAGCGTCTCGCTGGATGGCGCGGAAGGCGCATAGGGCTCATGATTCCGCACGGCGTACTCGACGGACTCCCGCGCCAGCGCCAGCAGATCGGCCTTCTCCTGATCGGTAAGCGCAAAGGGGGCCGACACTGCCGCGGAATGGCGCGAGCGCACGAACACATCGGCGCTGTAGCCGACCACCCGCGATTTGTCGCCGGTCACATCGCCTGAGTTCGCGTACCGCAGCATCTGCGCCTGGTTCGCGCCCATGCGCTCGGCATAGATCATGGCCGCCACAATCGGAGCGCCGCCGCATGCCTCCCAGATTCCCGGCTGACCCTGGGCGCGCCATTGAAAGTTGCGCGACATGCTGAAGTAGTCATACTCCTGCAGCGCGTGGAGCGTCTTGTGGTCGATCGTCGCGGCGGCGGCGTAGGCGTGATAGTGCGACAGGTCGGAGCTTGCCAGCACCAGGGTGTCGGAATGGCCGCGCAGCAGTTTCGCTAGGGCCACACCCAGCGCCCGGCTGCTCTCGTAGCTGGTGTCGCCCATGACGATCGGCACCAGTTGAAAGCTGCCCAGGATCCTTTGCAGCCAGGGCAACTGGACCTCGATCGCATGTTCCGGCGCATCCGCCGTGGCCTGGTGACCCTCATCCGAAAGGCGCATGGCGGGATTCATCTTGACCAGCCGGCGGGCAAACTCCCTGTCTACGGGAACCTGGCCGAGCGGAGTGGTGTAGGCATCGCCGTCGTAGACCGAGGTAAAGTCGAAGGCCACATAATGTGTGGGCGCAATGACCACCACGCGCGAGTACGCATGGCCTGCCTGCACCTGCGCCCGGATCGCGGCATAGGTCCACGCGGCCACAGGGCCGGAGTAGGGATAGCCGGCATGGGGAGCCACCGCGGCCAGAATCTCGCCGTCAACAGCCGGCGCAGCCTGCTCCAGCATGCCGTCGATCATCTTCGAGAGCGCCTGCGGATCGGCGGGATAAAATGCTCCGGCAACGGCCGCCGGCCGCGGCTTGTGCCGGCCCGAGGCATGGGCGGCGCAGGGGTGGAGAATTGGCGCCGTGGCGGCAAGGGCGAGACATTGCGTAACAATCCAAGCCATGGTCGTACTCCTTTGAACCCTCATCGTTCCGGACCTCCTGACGCACGCATCAAGCCTGCCACACTCCGGGAACCGCGTGCAGGCAGGAGGGACAGAGTGCGTCCTTTCCGATCAAGATCCGGCTGACGCTGAATCCGGAGCGCTCCACCAGCAATGCGCGGCACCGGGGGCAATACGTGTTCTGCGCGGGATGGCCGGGAACGTTGCCGATGTAGACATAATCGAGCCCCGCCGCGTCGGCAATCGCCTTGGCGCGCTCGATGGTGGCCACCGGCGTGACGGGCAGGTTCCGGAGCAGGTATTCGGGATGAAACTGCGTAAAGTGGAGCGGCACATCGCGGCCCAGATTTTCCACGATCCACCCGGCGAGGGCGCGGAACTCCGCATCGTCGTCATTGAGGGTGGGCACAACCATGTAAACAATCTCCAACCACTTGCCCATCCGGCGGAGCGTAAGCAGAGCATCGAGCACCGGCTTCAACTGCCCTCTCACGACCCGGGCGTAATAGGAATTACGGAAGGCCTTCAGGTCGATCTTGACGGCGTCCATCCTGCCGTAGACCTCGGCGAGCGGGCCGCGCTGCATGTAGCCGTTCGAGACAACGACGCTGCGTATCCCCTCGGCGTGCCCGGCGTCGGCGGTGTCCATGACGTATTCCGCGAAGACCACCGGCTCACTGTAGGTGTAAGCAATGGTGGGGCAGCCGCGGCGGCGGGCCATTGCGACGACCTGGCGCGGCGGCAGGTAGTGGGCTGGAAACTCCTCTGGCCGCGACTGCGAGATCGCCCAGTTCTGGCAGAAGCGGCAGTGCACGTTGCACCCCGCGGTTGCGATTGAAAATGCGGAGGTTCCGGGCAGGTAATGGAAGAGCGGCTTCTTTTCCACGGCATCGACGTGCGCCGCGCACACCCGGGAGTGCACCAGGGTGCAGTAGACGCCGCCGCGATTTTCACGCACGCCGCAGTCACCGCGCTCCTTGTCGGCCACGATACAAGCGCGCGGACAAAGCGTGCATCGGACCTTGCCTCCCGGAAGCTTCTCGTAGAGCCTGCGGACTGCGCTCCAGATAGCGACGCACGAAACGATACTCGGCAACGCGCAGCTCCAGCGCCGCCGCACAGGCGTCGTCACAAGCCACGCTGCCATATTGCTTCGCCAGTTGGAGAACGCC
>JAKCDN010000043.1 GCA_021841795.1 Acidobacteriota bacterium
CCGTGCTCGTCCGGCTCGCGCAGACCGCTGGCCGGAAGTCCGCGCGCGGCGTCGAGTTTCAGCTCCCCTCCACTCATCAGGAATTGGCCAGTCAGCTCGGCACTGTCCGCGAGCTCATCTCGCGTAACCTCATGCGTCTGCAGGCGCAGGGACTTCTCGAGGTGGACGCCCGCCGGATCGTGGTCAGGGATCTCGATGCCCTGATTGCCGAGCTCGATGAATCCGCGGCGGATCTTCAGCGAAGGCCGTAGAAATAAAAGCCCCCATTTTCTGCGGATCGAAGCGCCGCCGTCCGTCATCCCGTGTCCGTGCTACGATAGCTCTATGCACCGGCGGCTGTTTGCATTTTTCGCGACCGCGATCGTCCTCCTGATGATCGTTCCGCCCGTGCTGAATGCCTTCGACTCCTGGGACAAGACCCCGGAGCTCCCCATCGTCGGCCACGATACGGAAACCACCCTGATGGTCATGGCCTGTGAGGCCGGAATGGGCGTAGCCGTTGCCTGGGCGTCGATCCGGCTGCTTGACTGGCTGGCTGCCGTGCTGCTGCCCGGAATTGTGGCGGCCGCTCCGCTGCGCATCCTGCGCGGCATACGCGCCACAGCCTATCTGCTCCTGCTCTTTTCGCCACCCTGGCGAGTTCTTTCCCTGCGTATCTAGTCCTCCCGCTCGCTTCAGCGCATTCGTGTGCGCGTGCGCTCTCTTGCGCCGTGCGCCCTTGCTGAATTACGACTTGCGGGAGTTTTTTCATGAAGTTGATTCCTTGCTCCGCTGAGGGCGAGCTGCGGCTCATGCCCTCCTTCGGCGCCGTTGCGGCTGCCGTCTTCATCACCTTTATCGCTGGTGCCGCCGTTGCCTTTGCGCAGGCTTCCGACGCCGATGTGGTCACCGTTCAGAGCAGTCCGGCAACATCGCGCCTGGTCGCTTACGGCCAGGTCGCGCCTGTCGTGGTCGTGCCTGTCAGCGCCGCTGAAGCCGGCGTGGTGACCGGTTTCAATGCCCGTCCCGGCATGCATGTGCGCGCCGGGCAGACTCTCGCGCATCTGAGCGGGCCTGGCATCGATTCGCTCCTCGTACAGGGCGAGGCTGACCTGCGCAGCGCCCAATCGCAGCTTGACGCGGCCGAGAAATCGCTGGCTATCGCGCAGCAGCAGTTGCCTGCTCATCTCACCACGCGCCAGGCCGTGCAGCAGGCGCAAAGCGCGGCCGCGCAGGCGCGCAGCGGCCAGGCCGGCGCGCAATCGCGGCTGAACACGGTGCGCCAGTTGATGACCATCGCCTCGCCCACTGACGGTGTTGTGCTCCAGCTCAATGCCGCCGATGGCGCCTTGATCGGCGCCGGCCAGCCCATCCTCACCGTGCAGCCGGCCAACGGGCTCTGGCTCCAGGCCAACTACTTCGGCGCTGATCTCGCCGCGATTCATGTCGGCATGACGGGGCAATTCGCGCCATCCGACGGCGGTGCGCCCGTCAAGGTGCGCGTCGCGTCCATTCCCGGCACCCTCGCCGCAGGCGGCGGCGAATCGATCGCCCTCGAGCCCGCAGGTGCCGCTGCCTCATGGCTCAGCGGCGAATCCGGAACCGTCACCCTTGATCTCCCCGCCCGGCAGATGGTGGCCGTCCCTACGCGTGCGCTCATTCTCAACCAGGGAAAGTGGTGGGTCATGCTTCACACCGCCGCGGGCGATCGCGCGCAGCAGGTCGTGCCCGGCCCCGTGGCAGGATGGCAAACCTTCATCGTCAACGGCCTCGCGCCGGGCGCCAGGGTCGTCGTCAACAACGCTTACCTCCTCTTTCACTCGAGCATCGCAGAACAATATCAGATTCCGGACTGAATATCATGGCAGACAATACAACTCTACGTCGCTTGCTGATGCAGCCGCTGCTGTGGGCTCTCGTCTACGGCTTTCTCATCTGTTACGGGCTCTACGCGTACTGGAAGATTCCTGTCGAAGTGCTGCCGCGGTTCAATTTTCCTGCGATCAGCATCATCGCCCACGAGCCTGGAGCCACCGCCGCGGAATTGGAATCGCAGATCGCCTGGCCGATTGAAGGCGAGGTGCAGGCGCTGCCTGATCTCCTCGACGTGCGCTCCAGCATGGGCAACGGCGTGGTCGAGACCGATATCCGCTTCCGCCAGGGTACCGACCCCGAGCAGGATCTCATGGCCGTCAACGGTGCTATCGATCGCGCCCGCGCCGGCATGCCCGCTTCCGTGCAACCCATTGCTGAAATCATGGGTGCGGCCATTAACGAGGTTGCCGACTTCAGCCTCGACATTCCCGCCGCCGTCGATCCGGCTGAAGTGCAGCGCGCTGTGCTCGCCAATGTCGTTCCCGCGCTGCGCGCCTTGCCGGGCGTCTACCGTGTTGAGGTGTACGGCACCGGTCAGGAGTCCCTCTGGATACAGCCGGACCTGGACGCCATGTACCGGTACGGCGTTCCCGTCTCCTCGCTCATCGCTGCGCTCCAGCAGTCGGTGGTGCTGCAGCCTGGCGGATACCTCTCGCAGGGACATCAGGATCTCTTCATTGAAGTGCGCAGCTTGCCTTCGCACATTCACGATCTTGAGCAGATTCCGGTTCCAGGCGCCGGCGGGCCCATTCCTCTCGGCCAGTTGGCGCGCATCGTGCGCGCGCCCGTTCCCACGCTGAACTCCGCGCTGCTCGATCGCAAGCCCAGTGTTGCGATGGTCGTCTTCAAGCAGCCCGGCGCCTCCACCATTCCCGTGGACCAGAGCGTGCGGCGGGAATTAAGCGACACCCTCAAGCAACTTCCTCCCGGCGTCAAATGGGTCAGTATCTACGACCAGGGGCATCTGGTTCACATCGTTGGAGCGGATCTCGGTCGCAACCTCATCATCGGCGGAGTCCTCGCCATTGGCGTTCTGCTGTGGGTATTGGGCAGCGGCCGCGGCGTCTGGATTCTGGCTCTCAGCATTCCGCTCTCGGTATTGCTCGGTATCGCCTGCCTCTACGCCTTCGGCCAGAGCCTCAACCTGATGACGCTCGGCGCGCTCACGATCGCCGTAGGCCTGTTGAGTGACGATGGCATCATCGTGCTCGAAAGCATCTATTTCCGCTGGGAGCAGGGCGACGACCGGTGGACAGGCGTCATCGGCGGCCTGCGCGATATCGTCGGTCCCGACGTCACGGGCACCCTCACCACCGTCTCCGTCTTCATTCCGCTCCTGTTCGTGGGCGGCCTCGCGGGCCTCTTCTTCATTCCCTTTGCTCTGGCCATGACCGTCTCGCTCCTGGCCTCGCTGCTGATCTCCGTTACCCTGATTCCTCTCAGTCTCGGGTTTCTCAAGGCCAGCGCCCGCACCACTCTCACCTCCGCGGGCAGAGCCCTCAATTTCCTCCGCGCGCAGAACATGCGCCTCTTCAACGTCGTCGCCAGGCATCCCGGAATCAGCCTCGGCGTCTGTGTCGTCCTGCTGGTCGGCAGCCTCGCGGGACTGGTGCTCGTGCCCGTCAACTTCCTGCCTCTGCCCAACGAAGGCGTGCTCCTTGAAAGCTTCACCCTGCCGCCCGGCTCGTCTTTGCTCGACACAGATGCCGTGGTCATGAACATGACCAGCCGCATTCAGGCCGACCCCGCCGTGGCGCATGTCTTCGCCCGCGTCGGCTCGGCCTCGAACGGCGCTTATACCGAGCCGGCCTACGCCGGAGAGATTCAGATCACCCTGAAAACAAACGTCAACATGAACAGCCTCGACGACATCAGCAATCGCATTCTCAATGAAACTCAAACCAGCGGCGTCCAGACTTCCATCGATACTCCGACCATCGAGCGCGTCGGCGAAAGTCTGTCGGGACTGCCCCAGCCCTTCGTCATTGATGTTTACGGAAACGATATCGACGGCCTGCGCAACCTCAGTCAGCAGATGGTCGATCGCCTGCGCCCCATCTCCGCGCTCACCGGCATCTTCAATAACGACGGCTACCTCATCACCGAATTGCAGATCGTGCCGCGCGTTGACGCTCTCGCCGCGCGCCACATGACCGCGGCCGATCTCTATAGCCAGATTCAGCCCCTGCTCAACGGCGAAGTGGTTGCTGAGGTGCCCGAGGGCAACGTGCCCCTCGCGCTCTACGTCCGCATGGCCGGCGCGCCCGATCAATCGATCGACGAACTGTCCCGCCTCCCGCTTCGCACCGACGGCTGGACGCCGCTCGGACAGCTCGCCGACATTCGCATGGTGCCCACGCCCAGCCAGATCCGCCACATCGACGGCGCTCGCTCGCTTGAGATTCTGGCCACGCCCACCGGCCCGCTCGGCAGCACCATCGCTTCCGCCCGCAAGGCTCTTGCCGGGTTGCAGATGCCCGCCGGTTATCGCTACCAGTTCGGCGGCCTCTATCCTCAGCTTGAGAGCGCCGTTCTCGGATTGGCGGCCGCATCCATCGTCGCCTTTCTCCTCATGGTCGCAATCATGATCCTGCAGTTTGACGGGCTGCTCGTTCCCGGGCTGCTCCTGCTGCAAATCCCGCTTGCTTTTACCGGCGGCGCTCTGGCGCTCCTCATCAGCGGCGTCGGCTTGAACGCCATCGGCCTCGTCGCCTTCCTCACGCTCGTCGGTATCGGCCTGAATCACGGCATCGTGCTCCTCTATCGCACCCGCCGCAATGAGGCCGAAGGTATGCCGCCCGAGGACGCCGTGAAGGAAGCCGTCCACGTGCGTTTCCGCCCCATCGCGCTCACCACCCTCACCGCCATCCTCGGCATGTTGCCCACCGCCATCGGCTGGGGTCAGGGCGCGGCGCCTGAGCAGGGCCTCGCCGCCGTGGTCCTTGGCGGCATCTTGTGGAGCGCATTGCTCAGCACCAACCTGCTTCCGGCGCTCTACCTGCACATGCGCCGCCGGCAGATGGCAAAGGAGAGTGAAGCATGACGATCCGCATTTCCATCCGGCTCAAATCTGCTGCGGTTTTTCTCGTTGGCCTTGCCCTTTCCGGTTGCGCCACCTACAAGCCCAGCCCGCTCCCGGTTGCCCCCGATCTACAGACTGCCGCCCCGTTGACTGTTCCCGCGGCGCAACTCGACGTGCCCGGCCTCAAGCCGCACCTCATCTCGTCGCAGGGGCTCGATGAAACCTCCGTCATGACGCTCGCGGTGCTGAATAACCCCGACCTCAAGGCGGCCCGGCTCCAGCAAAACCTGGCCGACGCGCAGTTATTCGATGCCGGATTGCTGCCCGATCCCCAATTCGGCGCCGGCTTCGCCACGTCGGCCCTCAACTATGGCGGCGTGCTCAGTCTCAATGAGGATATCCGTACCATCCTCACCCGCGGCGTCGCCAGAGCCGCGGCGAGCGCCTCGCAGTCTCAGGTTCATCTGTCCATCCTGTGGCAGGAGATTCAGGTTGCTGAAAAGGCGCGCGAGCTCTACATCCAGGCGCAAAGTGACGACCGCCTCCTCGCGGTCCTCACGGCCAACCGCTCGCTCCTCGCTGAGAACTACAACCGCGCCCACGCCGCCATGGAGCGCGATGATGAAATCTCCACCACCGTCGCCGCCGATCTCTCTTCGCTGAGCGACGCCGACGCTACCCTGCGCCAGCTCCAGATTGAGATCAACATGACCCAGCATGAGCTCAACGCGTTGCTCGGTCTTGATCCCTCCGTCAAGCTGCATCTCATCGGCGCCTCGCGGCTTCAGCCTCTTACGCAGCTTGCTGTCCGCCAGGCCGTCCTCGCCTTGCCTCGCCGCCGCGTCGATCTGCTCGCGCTCCAGGCCGGCTATCAAAGCCAGGAAGAAAATCTCCGTCGCGCTGTGCTGGCGCAGTTTCCATCCTTCAGCGCCGGCGTCGACCTCGAGCGCGATCCTGTGGAAGGCGTGAACGCGGTCGGCCCTGAGGTGTCGCTCTCGCTGCCTTTGTTCAATCGCAACCGCGGCCAGATTGCCATCCAGCGTGCAACCCGCGATCAGCTCCGCCAGCAGTACCAGGCGCAGTTGGACGCGGCCGCCGGCCAGGCGGATCAGGTCTCCAGGGCTATCGGGATCATGACTGCGCAGCTCCGCGATCTCGATGCGCAGTTGCCGCTGCTCAAAACCACGGCCGGCCAGGCCGGGCTTGACCTGCGCCGCAATAATCTCGACGCCGGGCTCTATGTCGCCACGCAGTCCGGTCTCCTGGCCCGGCAGGCCGAAGAGATTCGCCTGCGCGCCTCCATCGACAATGCGCGCTCGGTTCTTTCCACGCTGCTGGGCATGCCCTTCGATGCGCAGTGAAGCCGTACCCCGCGCGCGCATCCCGCTCCGGGTTGCCGCGCCGGTGCTCTGCAATCGCACTTCATGCGCATCGTTCGCTGCTCTGCGCAGGATGCGCATGAAGGCGTTCGCCTGCGGCAGCGCGTCATTGCGCTCCCGCCTTCACAACGGTCGCTATTGCCTCGGCGGCAGGAAGCTCCAGATCTGCGGATCTTCCTGCCCAAGTACCCAGGAGCAAAATCCGTCGAGCCCGTTCTGCTCGGTCAGCCGATACCGATCCTCAAACGTCCGCAGGTCGGTAAAGTAAATCCACTCCCGCATCTGATCGCGATAAAAATAAAAGTAGGCGCTGTGGTCATCGGCGTCCCATTGCACCTTGGTCCCAAATTCCTTCGCCAGCAGCAATGCGCTCTCTGTGCCGATGTATTCGGCCTGCGGGTTAGGGCCTTGCTCGCCCGTGGTTTTGTTCACGGTAGGCGCGCCGGTAAACCAGTGATATCCGTAGACCGGAATGCCCAGTGAGAGTTTTGCCTTCGGCACATACTTCAGCGCGTACTCCAGGTTCTCTTCGGTCCACTGCCATCCCGCCACCGGCCCCGGAGTCGTCCAGCGCGTGTGCTGGTCATACGTCATCAGGCATAGCAGATCTACCGATTTCCCGAGTGCCGCAAGATCGTAAGCGCCGCGCCAGTCCGTGTAAATCCACTTCGCAAATCCTCCGCTCCCCGGGTAGCCGGGCGCATTGGGAACCGTCGCGATGCTCAGTTGCAGTCCCTCTTTGTGCAGCGCATCGGCTGAGACCTTCACCACCGCGCTCAGCAGGTCGCGATCTGTCCACGCCACGTTCTCAAAGTCGAACTGGAACCCGGTGTACCCGTGCGCCTTGCACTCCCGGATCAGGGCTGCGTTCATGCGCTCCTGGGCCTCTGCATTGGTCGCCAGTGTGTGGAAGCCTTTCTTGTTGAAGAGTGCAACAATCGGCATCACCGGCAGTTTCTCCTGGTGCGCGCGATCCAGCACCAGGTTGTTCGGCGCGCCCGTCACTAGGCCATCTTCATCCACCTGGTACCACGTCGGCACCAGCAGGTCGATCTGCTTTGAATGCGCCAGAAAGGACTCGACCGAGTCTGTGTCGTTCGACATGTAAAAAAGCGCTCGCGGGTGCGCCCAGGCTGCGCACGAAAGTGAAAATACGATTGAAAGCACACACAGAATACGTTTCATGCAATTCTCCAGATAGGTTTGAATAGGTGGGGATAACAATTTCAATGCTGTCGCGGCTCAGCGGGCAATCAGACGAACCGTGACAATCTGGTGCGGTCGAACCTCGATCGTGAACGCGTGCTGGCCGTCAGGCTCGATTGGCCCCTGATCGCGCTCTACGGCGTCTGTCTGCATCACCTTGGCGATAGTGGCCAGCGGCACGTCGATCGTAACCTTCCGCGTCCGTCCTCCCAGGTCGATCAGACGCAGAATCGTTCCCTTGCCGTCCTCCGCCGGCTTCCAGGTGTCGAGCAGCAGGTCGGGATCTTCCACTGAAAGAAAAGTTCCCTGATCCCCGCTCAGACGTCCCGGCTTGTCGATCGCCTTGTCCTGTGACTGGATCTGATCTTGTTCCAACGGCGTCGCTTCCTCCCACGCCATGCGGCTCAACCTCGGCGCATCCGTCTGTGCCGCACTGGTGATCACATAGCGGAAGCGGAAACTCCCACCCTGTGCGGCGCGGTAGTTCGTGTGCCAGTAGTTGTTCATCACGTATGAAAAAATGCTTCCCGGCCGCTGTCCGAATGCGGTCGGCCAATCCCCGCGGTTGATATCGCCCAGCGTCACCAGCGCCGCATCCAGCGGCATCACGGTTGCAGATACCCCGTCCTGCTGCACCGATACCCAGTGCTGAACGGAAAACCACTCGTGTCCTGCGCCCGGATACATATCCTTCGCCGGGTCCACCACGCCATTCTGAATCTCGTACTGGAACTGCGGATGCGTCATCGCAAAGGGGAAGGCAAAGTAGACGGCCTCTTTCTTCAGCTCCGGCTTCTTCTCCACATCCTCGATCAGTTCAATCTTCTTCTCCCCGTTGAATACGCGGATCTCCGTATGAATCTCCGGCGTGTCTTCCGCCGACGAGGTGAGCTCCGCCCGCCAGCCCCACGGGGTCTGTTCCACGCCGATCAGGTGTCCGTTCTCGGCGGGATGCAGTTGAAGCTCCGGCTTGGGAGAGACCGCGCGATACTGCAAAATGCTGTTCGGCTCTGCATCGCCCCCGCTCACGTAGACATACTCGCCGAAGCGCAGTCCATTGTGAGCATCCACCAGCTCCTTCTTCAATTGCTTGTCGTAAATGCTGCGGATACTGCCCGACGACGGGTCGAGCTCGACCCGGTAAAACGGGCTCTCGATGCTCGTGGACATCGTGGTTTCAGGCGTCGGCGGCATGGCATGTGAATCTTTGAGTTCATACACTTTGTAGCCCACCGCCGGAACCTGGCTTGCCTCGAACGCGACTCTGCGAAAGTTAGGTCCTTCCCGCAGCACCACGTAAGGAACCGCCTGTTTGGTCGCGCGATCCGCAATCTCCATCCCCTTGTCCAGGTCTATCGTGACCAGGCCGTCGCGTGTCCAGTTCAGCGCATTGAATACAATCAGGCTCCCCGCTCCGGCTGAAATGGAATCGGCCAGCGATGCCATGCTCTTGCGCAGCATGTCGCTCCGCAGTTCTGCTGCCGTAGTGGCGCGCGCGTTCTTTACGCGCAGTTGCTGCCTCGCCTCATCGCTGTCCGGGTCAGAGACGCTGTTCCACGAGGTAAATGTGTGCTCGTCCATCTGCACCATGTTGGACCACATCGCGCTCATCTCCTCGCCATCGGCTGCGAGAAGCGGATTGACCAGCCCGCCGATCGTGGCCAGCTTTTCCGCTGAGGGTGCGCGGCTTTCGTTCTCCCGCTCCATGGCCGCATAGCGCGCGTCAGAGCCGATGCCGTCCTCCCAGTAAGGGCCGCCATCGCCGCGCACCGTGGGAATCGCATCGCCGAACTGCGCTGCGATCCTCGCCAGCGCGTCGTGAAATCCCGTGTACTCGATGTGCGGATACGCATGCAGCGCATTCCACTCGCCCGCCAGCTCCGCCTGCTGCGGAAACAGATCCGTGTTCTCCACCTGCGTGCCGTACAGAATCGCCGCGTCGGCGCGGTAGCCGGCATGCTCGTACATCTGCAGGAATACCGGCAGAACTTCTTCCCCGGTCTCCGTCAGCGGCGGCAGACCGAATAAAAATTGCATCTGCATGTAGTGCCGCGAATACCACATCAGCACCTTGCCGCCATCCGGGCCCTCCCACCAGAACGGACTGTTCTCGTTCAGGTGCCCCTGCAAAAGCACCGGCGCGCGGTCGTTGTTGCTCGCTGCCGCAAAGTACCGGATGCCCGCGGCCGCCAGAATCGATGCATACGACCACGAGTACGAAGGTACGTCGGTGATGTTGGCGTAGTTGAACGGAGTGCCGTGGATGCGGCTGAAGTCGGCGCTCGGATAAAGCGATCGGATGAGCGTCTCCGCGGTGGGAAATCCCGTCAGCAGATTGCTGTGTTCCGCCGGAATAAACAGGCTCTGGTTCCGAATTGCCTGCACAATCCGCTCTTGCTCCGCCGGCGTGCGCGTCTTCATAAACTGCTCGAGGTTCCACTCCCCGTCCGTGCTGAATCGAAACTCAGGATGCTTCGCTGTCAGGTCCATTGCCTCGTCCAGAATCCGGCTCTGTATCGCCGCAACCTTCGCCTGGTAGTCCGAGTAGCCAATGTCCAGATGCACATGCGGCGCCAGCAGCAGCGTCCACTTCTTTTGCGGCTGCAGAACCTCCTGCTCGCGTGTCGTGTGTCCATTCAACTCCACGCGCACCTCGGCGCGGCTCCCGTTGCCGAATTCAGGAACCTCGAAGCTGATGCGCTCCTCGCCAAAGTCCTGCCCGCCGCGTAAGGCCTGCGTATACGTGTGTCCCGCGATGGTGAGCGCCGCCTGGCCGCCATGCGGGCGCTGGCTGTACCGTACAAATGTATCCACCCGCTCGGTCAGGTTCCCGCCCTGCCGCGCAAAAAAGATGGTTGGCTCCACCGTCGCGCTCGTAGCCTTCACCGCGCTCTCGCTTCCATCCAGTTCGATTGCGTCGTAGTTGAATCCCGCATCGGGAACGCCCTTGCCCGCCAGCGCAATCGCCTGCAGCGCAATGTTGTTTTGTCCTTCCTTGAGCCAGGTGCCCGGAAAGTCGATGTCCGTCTCGGCGCGCGAGTAGGCGGCATAGAAAGCCGCTACCGTGTCGCCCATCGCATAGTCCAGCCGCGGATGCAGGTAGAAGAGCCCCACCTTGCCGTTGATGCTCACCCGCAGTGCGGGAACGCTGGGGTGGTCGATCAGCAGCGAAACCCGCAGATGGTAGCTGCGCTGTGGACGGCCCGTGATCGCAAAGACAATGCTGCGCGGCGCAGCCGCGGGCTTCGCGGGTTTTCCCGGCCACGCCACCGGCGCATATGCGTACCATTGCGTCGCCGGCTGGTCGTGCCCCGCGGCAAAGCTCACCGCTCCGTGCGGCGCGCCGTCGGCAAATTCTCCTGACGAGCCGTCGAAAACCCCAACCCGCCAGATTGTCTTCTGCGTCGCTTGGGCGCCGCATGTAAATGGAAACAACCCCGCAACGACAAGTGCAATCAATCCAATCTTCATCGTGACTCCGTTCAGATTGCCCCTCGGCCATCCGTCCCGCGCCGGCGTTCCGTCGGTTGTTTTCCCTCAGCCGCCGCCGGGTCTAATCCGTCCATTGCGCGCCATCGCCACCCGTCCCCCGTCGCATCTGTCGGTAGCGATACGCGTTTTAGCCGCATAAACACTGTGGTTTTGAGCAATATCTCTTGTTCGATCTCCAGGGCGTTTTTTCCTGCCGGCAAACCCCTCTTTGAGCCCATGGCCTTTTTCCGGGGATCGAAAAGCAACTATACTCGTTCTTCGGCGCGAATCAAAACCGATCCTTCTCCGGCGCCGTCGCGCTGCGCGCAAATTATTTTGCCCCTGGGTGCTCCTGTAAGATAAAAATCTTCGGCGCTGTCCCCGCTTCGCCAGGCTCTTCGATCGCCTCGTCAAGCCGCCCCGCGCCACGCTTCGCAGCGCCGCGCTGATCGCCAACATGCGCGGAAATTCGTGCTTCAGGGAGTTTTGCATTCATGACCATGACACGGCGGAGTTTTGTAACCGGCTCCTTGTTGAGCCTCGGCTGCGCAGCGGCGGCCGCTGATGTTGCTGCGCCTCCATCGCCCTTTGGTGCATTGCCCTCGGCTCGTCAGCTCGCCTGGCAGCGTATGCAAACAAACGCCTTCCTTCACTTCACCGTCAACACGTTCACTGACAAGGAGTGGGGCGACGGCGATGAGAATCCAGCCATCTTTAATCCCTCCGGCTTCGATGCCGACTCCATTGTGCTCGCGCTCAAGGCCGGCGGCATGAAGGGCGTGATCCTCACCTGCAAACACCACGACGGCTTTTGCCTCTGGCCCACGCGCACCACCGATCACTCGATCCGATTCAGCCCTTGGAAAAACGGCAAAGGCGACGTCGTGCGCGAGGTGGCCAACGCCGCCGCGCGCCACGGCCTCAGGTTCGGAGTCTATCTATCCCCCTGGGATCGCAATAACGCCAACTACGGCAAGCTGGCCTATATTGCAACCTACAGGCAGCAGTTGACTGAGCTGCTGACCGGCTACGGCCCGGTCTTCGAAGTCTGGTTCGATGGCGCCAACGGCGGCAGCGGCTACTACGGCGGCGCGCGTGAAACGCGCACCATCGACAAGCGCACCTACTACGGCTGGCCCACAACCTGGGAGCTCGTGCGCAGGCTGCAGCCTGAAGCCGCAATCTTCAGCGATGTCGGGCCCGACATTCGCTGGGTGGGTAACGAGAAGGGAATTGCCGGCCAAACCTGCTGGGAGACCTGCGATCCGCTCGCCGCAGACGGTGGCCCTGCCGTGCCCGGTGACTCCCAGCCCGCAATCCTCAGCGCCGGAACCCGCTTCGGCTCG